>CAYUZA010000033.1:0-18904 GCA_964449535.1 uncultured Saprospiraceae bacterium | reverse complement strand
GTCAAGGAGGTGACTAATAAAGAAATTGAGGAAAAGATCAAGGCTACAATGGCCAGATTAAACCTTGGTGGAAAAAATAAACGATCCAAGATTCGGAGGGAGAATAGAGAAAAGGTGCGAGAGCGCTTAGAAGCTTCGATGGAAAACTTGGAGAACCAAAAATTACAAGTAACTGAATTTATATCTGTTTCAGAGCTTGCCAGCCTCATGAATGTTCCTGTGACGGATGTGATTATGACTTGTATGAATCTTGGCGTCATTGTGTCTATTAATCAGCGTTTGGATGCAGAAATTATAGAATTAGTGGCCAGTGAATTTGGGCATGAAATATCTTTTATTGGTGTGGAAGACACATTAGTTGACGCCATAGAAGAGGAAGAAGACCCTGAACTTTTACAGCCAAGGGCTCCGATAGTGACGGTTATGGGTCACGTTGACCATGGTAAAACTTCCTTGCTGGATTATATTAGAAGTGCAAATGTAGCTGCTGGAGAGGCCGGGGGTATTACCCAGCACATTGGAGCATATGAAGTAGTGGTTAATGGCAAGAAAATTACCTTTCTAGATACGCCAGGTCACGAGGCTTTCACAGCCATGAGGGCAAGAGGTGCTAAGGTGACAGACGTAGCTGTTGTAATCATCGCAGCAGACGACAATATCATGCCTCAAACACGGGAGGCAATTGCCCACGCACAGGCTGCTAGCGTACCCATAGTTTTTGCCATAAATAAAGTCGATAAGCCAGGCGCTGATCCTGAACGCATTAAGAATGAGCTTGCTCAAATGAATATGATGGTGGAAGAGTGGGGTGGTAAATACCAGTCCCAGGATATTTCAGCCAAAACAGGTCTTAATATCGATCTTCTTTTGGAGAAAATTTTGTTGGAAGCCGAGATTTTGGATCTTAAAGCCAATCCTGACCGCCGTGCGCAAGGGGCTGTATTAGAGGCTTCTTTGGAAAAAGGAAGGGGATATGTGACTAAAATATTGGTACAGACGGGTACGCTGCACAATGGAGATCCAATACTTTCAGGTGAATACGCCGGAAAGGTGAAAGCCATGTTCAATGAGCGTGGTAAAAAAATAAAAGAAGCAGGCCCATCTACTCCTGTTCTCGTATTAGGGCTCAATGGAGCGCCACAAGCAGGTGAGACTTTCAAGGTGACAAAGGACGATAGCGAAGCTAAATCACTCGCAGCTAAGAGAGGACAGATTAATCGTGAACAAGCCAATAGGGCTAGAAAGCGTATTTCTTTAGACGAAATCGGACGCCGATTGGCTTTAGGTACCTTTAAGGAACTGAATCTAATTGTAAAGGGCGATTTTGATGGTTCAGTAGAAGCCCTTTCAGACTCTCTTATTAAGCTTTCTGTTGAATCTATTCAGGTCAATGTGATTCATAAAGCTGTAGGGCCTATTGCGGAGTCAGATGTACTTTTGGCTTCTGCTTCAGATGCCATTATAATTGGTTTCCAGGTTAGACCTTCCTCCAATGCGCGTAAGCTTGCCGAAAAAGAAGGGGTAGAAATCAAGTTATACTCTATTATTTACGAAGCTATCGAGGAAATCAAGATGGCCATGGAAGGAATGTTAGAGCCTACCAAAGAAGAAAAAATTATTGGCCAGATCGCTATAAAAGAAATTTTCAAGATTTCGAAAGTGGGAACGGTGGCTGGTTGTTATGTAGAGGAGGGTAAAGTATTAAAAAATTCACATATTCGAGTCATTCGCGATGGAATTGTGATTTATCCAACTAAGGAGGGTGCGAATGGAGAATTGAGCTCTTTGAAACGCTACAAAGAAGATGTCAAAGAGGTAAGAAATGGTATGGAGTGTGGTCTTACTGTTCGTAACTTCAACGACATCAAAGTTGGCGACATAGTAGAAGCCTATGAAATATTAGAGGTAAAACAAACATTGTAATTTGTATTGAAATATAAGTTATACATAAAAAAAGGCGATATATCGCCTTTTTTTATGTCATTGATCATCACGCCTTGTGTTCAAACTTGCTCTCCTTTCATCATTTTGTTCCAGTACAGATAAGGCAGGATATATTTTTTCAGAATCCATAAGCGCCAATGCTCTTTGGATGAATCCTTTATAAACATACTTTTTAGTTTCGGATCAGGGGTAAATTCATTTTTATAATTGAACTCCGCCAATACCATTTTTCCATATCCTGTGATCAAAGGACAGGAGGAGTAACCATCGTATCTAAAATTATCTGCTGTCTGATTATTTATCATTTTCAATATATTGTCAACTACGACGGGGACTTGTTTGCGAATGGCGGCACCTGTTTTTGCTGTGGGTAATGCAACTACGTCGCCCAAGCCAAAAATATTTGGATATTTTTTGGATTGCATAGAGTGAATATTTACGTCCATCCAACCTGCTTCATTGGCAAGTGGTGAATGTCTTACAAAGTCAGGTGCTGCTTGGGGAGGAGCTAAATGAAGGAAGTCAAAAGGTAATTTGACAGTATTTTCATTACCTATTTCTCCTCCAATTGAAGTATCAAGGGCAAAATTATCTTTGCCTGTATATTTAAAATATATTACTTTTTGATCAGCATCAATTTTAATTGGTTCAAAGAGTGGTTGGAATATGATACCGTAACGATTAATTACTTTAAGGAGGGTTTCTTTTATCTCTTTTATACCAAAAATTACCGTGCCAGGAGTAGCGTAAATTACTTTGCTCATAGAAGCAAGACCTTTTTTTCGGAAATAATCAGCCGCTAAATATGCTACCTTTTGTGGAGCACCGCCACATTTAATTGGTGTGGTAGGTTGTGCGAAAACAGCATTTCCCCCTTTAAATTCTTTCAGCTGTTTCCAGGTTTCCTCCGGGTTTATATAAACGCTATTTACGACCCCTTTGTCATAAGCCTCGCGAAGACCTTCAATTCCATCTAGGTTTATGACTAAACCCGGTGCAACAACTAGTAAAGAATAGGATATTTCGCCGTGCGTTGAAGTGGTTACGCTAAAAGTATCTGGAGCAATAGAAGTAACATAATCTTTTATCCAGACAGCGCCTTTGGGGATCAGTTCTGCCATTGGTCTCGCGGTTTTCTTGAAATCGTAGGTGCCTGCTCCGACAAGTGTCCATGCTGGCTGATAGTAGTGGGTGTCAGAGGGTTCGATTATTCCAATGTTGAGTCCCGGATTTTTTCGGAGCAATTGGGCAGCAGTCATTATACCACCGGTTCCTCCTCCGATGATAAGGACAGAGAAGCTTTTTTTCATAGATTACGGCTTTAGCATTTATCTCTAAGATAAGGTCATTTCCCCGTATAGCGTGTAACCAATGTTACATTTAGTGGAGCATTAAATATCTTCTATGCCTATTGGATTGGCTACTTATCATTTTTTCCAGCGCCACCAAAATCCCACAATACCTACTGAGATGAATGCAATACTGATTAGTTCTGCTTGAGTCCATTCCTGCCCAACAATCATAATTTTGTCATTGACCCGGATTTTTTCAATAAAAAAGCGCTCTACTCCATTAAGAATCATGTAAAGAAAGAAAATAAGTCCAGTGGCTGAGAAGCGTTTTCGCAAAAACCAAAGTATAGCCAAAATGAAGAAACCCATTATGGTTTCGTATATGGGTGTAGGATAGACACCGACAGCCAATTCGTGGCAATATTGCCAGGTGCAGTCAGGCATGGGTTCCCCTGTGTTGAGCACATTGTGTGGATAGGTTTGAGACCAAAGATTGTCCGGAAGCCAGGAAAGCCAATTAGGTTTTGGATGTGGATTGGGGATACCCCAATCTCCATCGCCGCTAAGTTGACATCCTATACGCCCAACAGCATAGCCGGTGATGATAGCTGGGGCTGCAGCGTCCATCATGTGCCAAGCATCGAGACCTTTGGAGCGTATAAAATACAACACGGAAAAGAAAGCAACAATTAGCCCCCCATAAACCGCCAATCCAGTACCTGAAAATAATTGATCAAGTGGATCTTGCATAAAATACCGAATGGTTTCTGCACTTTCAAAAATGGCGAACAACTTGGCGCCAATTAGTCCGGAAACAGCAGCCACCATAGTGATATCGCCTACCAATTGTACTGGTTGAACCAAGGTAGATTTTTCTATTGGCTTTGCTAATGATCGTTTGCGTTTGTCATAATATTGATATCCCCCATACAAAACTGCGCCTATCACTCCCCCAATCGGACTACCGGTAACAGACAATAAAATACCGGCTGCATCTGCTTGAAAATCAGCGAAATGCTGTACAATATAAACCAGTTTAAAGCCAAGTATAAAACCAAATACAGCCTGAGAGATAACGAAAAGAACAGACGGAGGCTCACCTTCTAAGGTAATTACACTCCATGGTTTAAAAACTCCTTCAGCTGTTTTGCGTTTTATCTCTAGTGATAATATGTATGCGCTTACCAGAAACGCTACGGCCAGCATAAGCCCAAATGTTTTTATTACGGAAAAACCGTTATCAGGGGCGGTCCCGAATATGGCGTGCAGGATGTATGAAAAATCTGGATACATTACAGCGAATATTTAAGCAAATATAAAGGTATTCTTTTGTTGTTTGATCTATTAATATGGTTGGATAAAAATTTGAATTTGTGGCAACCCTAGTCTAAAGTTCGGATATCATACAAAATTGCGTTGAAAGATATAGTTTTGTGTACATAAACATTGATAAATATGACTCCTAATCGTCATAAGGCATTTTTAATCATATTGGATGGCTGGGGTATTGGTTCCATCCAAGAATCCAGCGCAATAGCTCTTGCCCAAACTCCTGAAATGAATAGACTTTGGGATACTTACCCCCACACTACTTTGGTTACTCATGGGGCTGATGTAGGTTTACCAGCGGGTCAAATGGGCAATTCAGAAGTGGGCCACCTTAACATTGGGGCGGGTCGTGTTGTATATCAGGAATTGGCTCGTATTAACAAGTATATTGAAGAAGGAAAACTGGCTAGTGATCCAATACTATTGGGTGCGCTTGGTACGGCAGAATCAAAAAATGGAGCTGTACATATCATGGGTTTAGTTTCTGATGGGGGTGTACATTCTCATATTGACCACTTAAAATCTCTAATGGAGGTGGTGTCTGATTCGTTTAGTGGATCCATTTATTTGCACGCATTTATGGATGGTCGGGATACAGATCCAAAATCAGGCATTGGATACGTGTCTGATTTGTTGCCTCATTTGGGCAAAACGGGTGTACAATTGGCGACTATTATCGGTAGATATTATGCGATGGATAGAGATAATCGTTGGGAACGCATTCAACAAGCCTATGATTTGTTGATAAATAGAAAGGGTGAAAGGATTGATGATCCTTTGTCGGCATTGTCAGCGGCATATGATAAAGGCATAACTGACGAATTTCTTCAACCCATGGTAGTAGGTTCGACTTCTTTTAATGGTATTAAAGAAAACGATTTGGTTATTTTCTTTAATTTCCGAACAGATAGACCACGTGAATTGGTATTCGCTCTTTCTCAAGCTGATGTTCAAGGGTCGGATATGCGCGCTTTGCCACTGGACATATTAACATTCACCAGATATGATGAAACCTTTCGTAATGTAAACGTACTTTTTGAAAAAGATGATTTACCGATGACTTTAGGTGAGGTTGTTGCAAAAGCTGGACGCACTCAATTGCGCATCGCTGAAACCGAAAAGTATCCGCATGTTACTTTCTTTTTTTCAGGAGGGAGAGAACAGCCATTTGATGGAGAAAAGCGTGTTTTAGTTGCTTCCCCTAAGGTCGCTACTTATGATTTGCAACCTGAAATGAGTGCTTTTGAAGTCAGGGATAAGGTACTTGACCAAATAGAATCAGATGGTGCTGATTTAATAGTATTAAATTTTGCCAATGCAGATATGGTAGGTCATACGGGGGTTCTTTCGGCAGGAATTGCTGCTGTGGAAGCGGTTGATCAATGTTTGGCAGAAATCGTTCCAAATGCCCTTGAAAAGGGGTATGAACTATTAATAATAGCTGACCATGGAAATGCAGATATGATGGTTAATCCAGATGGTACTCCTAATACTGCGCATACTACTAATCCAGTTCCATGTATTTATGTTGGAGAGCAATATCGGCATAAACAACTTAAATCCGGGAGACTTGCTGATGTTGCGCCCACTTTACTTTCGATGCTCTCGATTCCGGTTCCCCCAGAAATGAAAGGAAGAAGCCTGTTTGAGGAATAAAGTTTGGTAAAATTGTCATGTAACGGTTTTTTCACGCATTGGGTATTCTAGATGTAGAAACTACTCAGCGCATTAGGTACCAATAGGTGAAGGGAAAAGTGATACCTTTACAAAATTATTTTTTTCAAAAACTTGTTATGCCGCAGATAGGAAAGAATCAGACACTTATCATTCAACGAGAGACTTCCTCAGGGTTATTTTTAGCCGATGAAGCTGGAGAAGAAGTACTGCTTCCATATAAATATGCGCCCAGGGGATTTCGCCCGGGGGATTCAATCGCTGTATTTGTCTATCCGGATTCTGAGAATAGGCCAATAGCTACTACGCGGTTGTCCAATCTGGAAGTTGGAGGATTTGGAGTTTTGGAGGCTGTTTCGGTAGAGAGGTTTGGCGCATTTATGGAATTAGACACAGACAAGGATTTATTTGTGCCATACAAGGAACAGAAAGCAAAAATAGAGGTCGGAAAACGTTATGTAGTCTATATGTATGTAGACACTGAGACTGGCAGACTTACAGGTTCTTGTATGGTACAAAAATATTTAGTGCCGGCACCTGATGATATTACAACAGGAGCAGAAGTGCAAGCTTTGGTTTACGAAAGGACAGATCTTGGATATAATGTAATCGTTGATCAGCACTATCGCGGGCTTATATACTTTAATGAGATATATCAGCCTATCAAAATTGGGGATACCCTACGAGCGTTTGTACGCAAGCGTTGGGATAACGGTAGACTCGACATACGACTTTTTCAGGAAGGCGTAGCACTCATAAAAGATAGTGCTTCTCAGCTCTGGGATCGTTTAATTGAGAATAACGGATTTTTACCTCTACACGATGGAAGTGATCCTGCCATCATTCATCATGTATTGGGTATGAGCAAAAAAGCTTTTAAAAAGGCTTTGGGTTCTCTTTACAAAGAAAAAAAGGTACGTATAGAGGCAGATGGGATTTATATGAATTCTTGAATGATAAACTGCCAATAGAATTATAATAAACAAAAAAGCCAGATTCAAAAGAATCTAGCTTTTTTGTTTTTATTGGAGTAAGCAATATTATTCTGCTTTGATAAACTTGAGAATCTGTGTTGACTCACCAGTTTTCAACAACAACATATAAGCACCAGGCTGTATGTTATCCAAAGGAAGACCTATGGTATTTTCTCCTTCTGTAAGGTAATATTGTTGTTGGCTTACTACTTTACCGAGATAGTCCATAACATTAACCTCCAATTCGCCATCTCTATCAGCGTACATTTGAATATTCAAATCTGTTGAAGCTGGATTTGGATAAATGTGTGCATCTTTTATAATTATTTCTGTAACCTCTTCTTCACCAGCTGGCAAACCTTGTGTGGTACTGATATTTACAGTATAATCTTCTACTTCACCATTAGCAAATATCTCGCAATTACCGCTATATGAACCAAATTTAGCTTGAACTCGCATGCGTGTTGGACCTAACAAAGCGCTATTTGGAATAGTAAAATTAGTACTTAGGTTATTGGCACTATTGGAACTCCTGCTTACGATACGCTCTCCATTGTCATTAAAGTCTCCGTCTTGATTATAATCTATCCATACTCTCCAATAAAGGGTTCTTGAGCTACCATTAAATCCGGCGCGGTAAGTTACTGTCCTTCTAGCTCCTCTGCGAAGGAATGTGCTCAAATTTGTAATAACCCCCATCGCTTCCTGAGTTGCGATCTATTGTACCCAATGAAACTCTTCTGATCCATTCACGTGAAGTGCTTTGTCCCGCAGAAGCGCAATATGCGGGAGCTTGAAGGGTAACGAAAGTTGCTGTAGCGGTAAATTCACTCGTTCCGCCACTGCACACCGCTTGTACCCTGCAATCGTAGCTTGTATTTGGACTAAGATTGGTGAAGTTCACAGCATTTCAATTAACATTAACTTGAGACCATGTATTGGAATTGGTCAATTTATATTGAAAATTATAAGAAGTTGCTCCAGCGACAGTATTCCATGAAACTTGAGCGCTATTATGTGTAATGTTGAATACTGTTAGGCCAGTTGGAGTATTACATCCGCCTCCACCGCCCTGACAATCATTACTGAGACAATTAGCATTTTGTACACCAGAGCGTACTGCATTACCCGGGTAAGTACCGAATCCATTATTGAAATTGATTCCATTATTGGTCAAGTGGCAATAACTCATTATAGTGCCACCATTTGTTGGTGCAGGTCCTTGAGGGCATCCTCCTTCTGTTTGATAGCAATTATCTAATGCTCCGACAGGCCAACCGCACCATTGAGTGTGATTAGATCCTAGATTGTGACCCATTTCGTGAGTCATGACCATTACTGTCCAAGAGTATGTAGGCACGTTTTGATAGGTAGAAAAAATATTGCTATATGCATATTTATAGCTGGTGCAAAGGGAATTGAGCCACGCTACTCCTCCAATATTTTGGCCTCCTAGCGCTGCTAGATGTGCCAGATCGCCATTAAAGGTCGGTCTGGCGGTTCTAAATTGGGTGAGCGCAGTAACTGAATTTGTTTTACTGTAGCTATCTGCAGATGTCCATACAAAGATTTGAGATATAGCAGTATTTATTTGCTCGTTGGCATAAAGTGTAGCCATGTTGTTGAACACAGCAGTTATCCAGTTGATTGTATTTTGAGTAGAACCTTTGTTGACGAACAATGCATAATCGCACTCAAGATATACGCGTACACAATCACCAGTTGCTCTGGATTTTGCTTTACGCTCTATGTTAGAGGAAATATCTTCCAACATATCTGAAGAACAAGTAAATGGCAGGTCATGCAAAACATCAATATCTTCATATACCATGAACTCGCCTGCACTTTTTTCTATTGGGTGCAATACAATATTGCTCGTTTGAGTAGAAATCATACCAATGATTTCATTTTTGAAAACAGTAAATGCAGCTACAGTATTATACTGACCTTGAATGACTCCTCTATAAAATACTCCATGCTCAATTTGCGCAGGTTGATCAGAGTCAGAAGTAAATACTTCAAACCCAGGGGCAAATGGGTCTACTTTAATTAGATCGACGATGAGTGGTTGCCCAGAGGCATCTGCTAATTTTAACTCCAGAAAATCAGGCTTTTCTGTAAAAAGAGCTTGCTGAGTAGCTTCGTTTAAACGAAGAACGGAAGATTTTACCAAAGCTCCTTGAAAAGTCTCGTTGGTTCTTACGATTACGAAAGGTTCTTGAGCAGTGAACTTATTCCTGGATTTCTTGGCATCCAAAATCAATTTCGCAACAGGCTTTATTTCATCTTCTGAAATCATTTGTTTAGTGTTTTCAGTCGCCTGTAAATTTGTGCTAAATGCAGGCATCAATGCCAGTAGAAAGCATAAGATTGGGATAGTAAAAATAGCTTTTTTCATGATCTTGTTTTTTAAATTGACACATTAAAAATCTTGAACGCTCAAGATTCTCTGCTTATTTACAGTCGTGCATAAAATTACCTAAAGATAGGAATTTTGTGCAAGGTAGATATTTTAGACCTGACAAAAGTATTACATTGATCTGTAAGTAAGTTGTTTAATGAATGTGGTATTTCTTATTTAAATCTATTCTAATCATATCTTTGCACGAAGAACAAAAATAAGGAATTCTTGTTAGCCAAATCAAAAATCACCTATATGGAAGCATCTACCAAATCGCCCGTACTCATTTACACAGAGCAAACCCCTAATCCTGAATCGTTGAAATTTGTGACGAATAGAATGTTATTCAAAGGAACGGCTGACTTTGAAACTTCGGATGAGGCTTCTTCCTGGTCTCCATTGGCTTACTACTTGTTTTCACAACCATACGTAAGACGCGTGTATATCTGCAATAATTTTGTAACAGTCAGTAAAGAAATTAATTACGCGTGGGAGGATATTATGTTGCCTTTAAAAGAGGCGATAAAAAAACAGGTGGATCAGGGTATAGTGATTATTAATGAAGGTTATGAGGATTATCGGCAAGAGAAAGAAGCAGAACAAGCAAAAATTGTTTATTCGGGAGACGATGAGTCTTTGGTCCAAAGAATAAAGGAATTGATTGATACTTATGTGAGGCCGGCTGTTGAGATGGATGGAGGTAACATTGTGTTCAAATCCTTTGAGAATGGGGTTGTTTCGGTAATATTGCAAGGTTCTTGTAGTGGCTGCCCCTCATCTACGGTTACTTTGAAAGCTGGAATTGAGGGGATGCTCAAAAGGATGGTTCCTCAGGTTAAAGAAGTGGTACAAGAAATGGGATGATAGGTGAGTATGTTTATAGATAAACAACTGGTTGGACAAGTTAAAGAAGTAGCAAATCAAGCTGCAGTCTATATCAAACAACACTTTGGTATTGTTGGACTCAGAGATGCAGATACTAAGTCTGCCAAAAGTTATGTGAGTGAAGTGGATAGAGGTGCTGAACGCATAATAGTTGATGGACTAAAGAAAATTTACCCTGAAGCTGGGTTTATGACGGAGGAGGGTACGGTTGTGCAAGAGCGAAAGACAGCCATGTGGATCATAGACCCATTGGATGGCACAACAAATTTTCTTTATGGAATACCCTTTGTATCTGTGAGTATTGCTTTGAAAATCAATGGCATTGTTCGACTTGGAGTAGTAACGGATGTAATGAATAAAATTTCATATAGTGCTATACTAGGAGGGGGCACATTTAGAGAAGATAAACCGATTCATGTAAGTGGTCGTAGCACATTAAATAATGCACTTATTGCTACGGGTTTTCCTTACCATTATAATGAAACTACGGAAAAGCAGCTCGACGCCCTGAGTAGGGTAATACGTGTTTGTAATGGTGTGCGTCGATTTGGCTCAGCTGCCCTTGATCTGGCCATGGTAGCTGAGGGCACATTTGATGGGTATTTTGAATATGCATTAGAGCAGTGGGACACCGCTGCAGGAATGCTTCTTGTGCGTGAGGCCGGTGGGATATGCTCAGATCGGGCTGGTGATATTAGATATCAGGATGGATTAGAAATAATAGCCAGTAACGGAATCATTCATAATGAATTTATTCGGCTATTGGAGGGAAAGCAATGCTAAAATCAATTATGTTTAATATTCAAATCAATTGCTTCGTTTTTATTACCCTAGTATTATATTTGAGCTTTGAATAAGGATGGAAAGGACCTCTTATGTTGAAAGTGTATTTGACTTGGCTCGTTTGATACCCTCGGGTCGGGTGACAACATATGGTGCAATGGCAGACTTTTTAGCATTAGGTTCTGCTCGTATGGTGGGTTGGGCGCTTAATCAGTGTGATTTTGTAAGTGGGGATGTTCCAGCACATCGTGTTGTTAACAGGAGAGGGGAACTGAGCGGAAGAAACTATTTTAATCCACCCGGAAGAATGCAGCAGCTGTTAGAAGCTGAGGGTATTCAAATAAAAGAAGACAGGGTTATCGATTTTGAGAAGTTATTTTGGAATCCTATGGAATTAATAATTAAATAAAATTCAATTGATTATGACACGTAAATGGTTGATAAGTGGTTTGTTTTTTCTATTGTTTGGGGCTTTTGGCATAATATCTGCACAAAGTCCGGTAGGTATGTGGCGTACGATAGACGATAAGACGGGTAAGTATAAGTCACATGTTGAAATTTACTCAGAAAATGGAGAGCTAAAAGGTAAGGTCCGTAAATTATTATTAAAACCTGAAACAACCAAATGTGAAAAATGTACGGGTGCTAATAAAAATAAACCTGTTGTAGGTATGGAAATCATTAAAGGTATGAAAAAAGATGGCAAGGAGTATAGTGGAGGACAAATTATGGATCCTGAAAATGGCAAAGAATACAGTTGTAGTTTTTGGTTAGAAGGTGAAGATAAGTTGGTCGTTAGGGGATATCTTGGTATTTCATTGCTCGGTCGATCTCAAACCTGGGAACGAATCAAATAACATTCATTTTTAATATAAAGGTTTGAGATTCAGACTAAGTACGTTAAAAATATCTTAACGTTACAATAAATAACGAGTTGCTGTAGTTTTTAGGGCGTATCATTTTTTGATAACCCTTTAAATGTGTTGAATGAGAGAAACATTTACAAACAGTGAGCTTATAAAATATGTATACCGAGAGGGCGATATTCTTGAAATGTTAGAAATTGAGTTAGCGGTAGAGGAGTCTCCAGGTCTTCGCAGAAGGCTGAGCAGGTTCAAAAAGGCTAAACGATTAATTCCTCAGGTGTTGTTTACGCCCAGTAATCGTTGTCTGAATAATATTTTGCAGTACAGTACGAAAGGGTTAATTCCCGCTGGGTAATACGTTTGAAGTCAAAGGATTTTTCGGAGTCTGGCTACAGGAATATTTAATTGTTCACGGTATTTAGCTATGGTTCGCCTAGCCATATCAAATCCTTTTTCTTTTAATAGTTCCTTAATTTCTTCATCAGAAAGAGGATTTCTTTTGTCTTCTTCTTGTACTAGTTCGGTCAGCAAGTACTTGACCTCTAGTGTACTTACTTCTTCTCCCTCTGCATTTTGTACGCTTTCTGAGAAAAATTCCTTTATAAGTTTTGTGCCAAATTCAGTCTGTACATACTTGTTATTGGCTACCCGGCTTACCGTTGAGATATCTAGAGAAGTTACATCCGCAATATCTTTTAAAATCATTGGTTTGAGCTTTCGATCATCGCCGGTCAGGAAATAATCGTATTGAGCTTGCATGATGGTGTACATGATGCGGTACATGGTATTGTACCGTTTTTGAATAGAATCAATGAACCAGCGGGCTGCTTCAATTTTTTGTTTGAGAAATGAAATGGCTTCTTTTTCTTGTCGGCTACTTCTGCCTGATTTTTCCTCAGTCTCGGTATAGCTACGCAGCATATATCTGTACCGATCTGAAACCCTCAGCTCGGGATAATTTTGACTATGAAGAGAGAGCTCCAGTTCTCCGTCTCTATTTGTTATAATGAAATCGGGAATGATGTAAGCATGCGAATCGCCTCGGGTAGGGTTGTATCCACTTGCAGGTTTTGGATTTAAGCGTATGATTTCTTCAATTACTTCTCTTAGTGTATCATCATCTACATTGAGACTCCTCATGAGTTTGTCAAAATGTTTTTTGGAGAATTCCTGAAAATAACGATCCATGATACGGATAGCCAGTTCGAGAATTTGATCTGGTCGGGATGATTGTTCCTTTTTATGTTTTAATTGAATCAACAAACATTCTCTTAAATCTCGTGCTCCTATACCGGGCGGGTCGAGTTTTTGAACGGATGACAGTATGTCCTCGATTTCTTTTTCGTCAGCTATGAACCCATAAGAGAAAAGCAAGTCATCAGCGATGGCGTGGGTTTCGCGTCTCAGGTAACCATCATCATCTATGCTTCCAATAATTTGACGTGCAATGGCTTCGCCCCTTTCATTTTGTATATTAAGCATGGAAATTTGTTGCAGTAAATAATCCTGAAGGGAGTTTTCAACTGCTATTGGAACATCTTTGCGCTCTTCATCAGGGTTTTGATAGAGTTTTTCCTGGTAGCTTTCTGGATCATCCTCCATGTATTCCTGGAGGTATTCATCTAACTCATAATCATCGTCCGAGTCTTGGGTGGATTCATCTTCAGATTCTTCAAATTCTTCGCGGGTATCGGCTTCCTGCTCACTGGACATTTCATCCATATTACCTTCTTCCAGTGCTGGATTATTTTCCAATTCTTCTTTGATGCGCTGATCCAGAGCGGCTGTAGGAATCTGCAGCAATTTCATAAACTGAATTTGCTGAGGAGATAGTTTTTGTTGGAGCCGTTGACTTAATTCCTGCTTGATCATATCATAACCCAAAACGCAGCGTAAAATTATAATCTATTTTAAACATATTGTGAATTAATCTAATATATTTTTTAACTGTATTAGTTAAGTAAGTCACTGAAATGGCTGTTTTTGATTTAGATTGATGGGTGTGTTAGTGTAGTGAGGCAGATCGCTAAATACAAATAATGCATTAGATGAGGAGTGAAACGGTTGGTTTGTTCGTAGAAAGTTTTGTTATTTTACAGCAGGAAAAGTGGCAATGGGTCGTTTTTTATTATAATAAATGCAACTAACAAATGAATGATTTGAGCATAAAAGGTAAGATTGAAAAATTAAGACAATGGATGGAGAAACATGATATCCAAGCTTATATTATTCCTTCATCCGATCCACATAAGAGTGAATATTTGGCTGATCACTGGCAAGTGAGGGAATGGGTTTCTGGATTTACAGGTTCGGCAGGAACGCTGGTGGTGACGCTTCATCATGCGGGTTTATGGACTGATTCTAGATATTTTATTCAGGCGGAGCAAGAGTTGGAAGGTACTGGAATTGTCTTACATAAGTTGATCAACCAAGGTGTGGCCGAGTATTTGGACTGGATGTCTGTTGAGTTGATGAAGGGCGATACGGTGGCTGTGGATGGTTGGTTGTGGTCGATTCAGGAAGTAAGGCATATGGAGCGGGTCTGTGCATCAAATGGCTTTCTATTTCTGGTGGATAAGGATCCTTTTGCAGAGATTTGGGAGAATAGACCTCCACGTCCTAATTCAGGATTATTTTCAGTTGATGCTAATGTGTGTGGTGAATCTAGAATGGAGCGTATAGCTTCGATTAGGGAGGTATTGTTTTCTAAGGGTGCCGATGCTATGTTGGTAACTGCTTTGGATGAGATAGCATGGTTATTGTTGCTTCGGGGTCGTGATGTAGCGTGTAACCCCGTTTTTGTTTCTTATTTGTTGCTGGAAAGAGACAATGTGAAATTGTTTTTGGATCCGGGTAAGCTTACCTCAACATTGTCTGCTGAATTGGAGCGCGAGGGGATAGAGGTACTTCCTTATTCACTTGTTTTAGAATATTTGGGGCAGATGAATCCGGATATAACACTATTGGTGGATCCCAATAAAACTGCTTATCAGCTTCATGAGGCATTGGGTACGGGAAAGGTATTAAACGGTGATTCGCCTATTATGCTGGCAAAGGCTCGTAAAAATGCCATTGAACAGGAGAATCTCAGGCGGGTGATGATTAAGGATGGTGTTGCACTAGTTAAGGCATTTAGATGGTTGGAGCAGCATGTGGATTCGGGGGGTGTGAGTGAGGCAGATTTGGCGGATAAAATTGCTCATTTTCGTTCGTTGCAGGCTGGTTATTTTGGAGAGAGTTTCAATGCCATTGTGGGTTATAAAGGGAATGGGGCTATTGTTCATTATCGTCCGGAGCATGGACGTGCTGCTGTTATTGGCAGGGAAGGCGTTTTGTTGGTTGATTCGGGTGGTCAGTATATGGATGGAACGACTGATATTACCCGCACGGTGCATCTTGGGATTCCTGATTTAGAGCAAAAAAAGCATTTTACATTGGTTTTAAAAGGGCATATTGCATTAGCTATGGCTGTATTTCCTTTGGGTACCCGGGGAGTTCAACTGGACTTGCTGGCTCGTCAGTATTTGTGGCGTGAGGGATTGAATTTTGGACATGGTACGGGTCATGGAGTGGGCTTTTTTATGAATGTACATGAGCCACCTCAAGGATTTGTGGCCAATTTAGGTGAACGTGGAGTGACTGCTCATGAACCTGGTATGTATAGTTCGAATGAACCTGGTTTTTACAAGGCGGGCGAATATGGTATCCGGATTGAAAACCTGGTTTTATGCCAGCCATTGGTAGAGACTGGATATGGACAGTTTTTACACTTTGAGACTATTACTCTCTTTCCAATAGACAAGGGACTTATAGACAGATCTTTGTTGACTTTGGAGGAGCTTGAATGGCTGAATAGTTATCATAAACGTGTTTATGAGGCTTTGGCTTCTCACTTGGACGTCGAGGAGATTTCATGGTTGCAAGAGAAGTGTGCTGCTTTTTAAGTTGATTTGGATTTTTTTTGAATAGATTATTGTGACCTTTTATGCCGAAAACTATTCAGATAATTTTCTGTGTAGATCGTTGACTTTAAGTTGTATGTCTTTTAGCTTTTCATCTATTTTATTTTCCTGATACTGAATAGAATCTGAGAAAGCTAGATGTGCGTGATATTCCCATATTTCTTGTATGTCTTCCCATGCTACCTCGTATGGAAGGAATAAGGGGTTGTCGGATTGGAGTATGAGTGAATTTTTGTCAGGTTTAAGGAGCACACGTTTATACACTACGCCATCGCGTTGGGTGACTATGATATAGGTTTTGTTGTTTTTTATTTGTTGTAGATTTTCGACGTACCTACAGAGTATTATGCTTCCTGGCTGTATAGGTAGCATGGATTCTCCTTGGATTTCAAAACCTCTGTAAGTTCCTTCTGGAATGTTAGGGAAGAAAATTTTGGGTAGATCTTTTATATATTCTGGATTTTGTGCGCTTTCCAGGTATCCTGCTTCGGCTTTTGTTTCTACGAGTTCGATATTTCCTTTTTTTTGCGCATCAATGCTAATTGCAAGTACTTTTAGTTCTTTGTTTTTTATGATTTGGTATGTTTCCAGGCTCAAGTCCTTTTTGAGTAATTCATCTATGGGTACTTCGAAAAAGTTGGATAAGCAGAGTAGGGTTTCAAAATTGGGTTCAGTTTTGCCCCGTTCGTATTCTGCCAAGGTGGATCTACCTGCTTGTAGCACGTCGGCGAGTTGCTGTTGCGATAGGTTTTTTTTATGTCTGAGATATTTGATATTGCTGGCGAAATACATCATTTGTGGGATTGTCTTTACAAATGTAAAAACTTTTTTTTACACAAATGGTGAAAAAAACGACAAAAAACGTCGTATATTTCGACCATGTTTGAGCGAGCAATAGTCCACATGGATTTGGACTCTTTTTTTGTGTCGGTAGAGTGTCTTAGGAATGAGGCGCTACGGAATCGCCCGTTGATTATTGGGGGTAGTGGTGATCGAGGTGTTGTGGCGTCATGTAGTTATGAAGCGAGGCGTTTTGGGGTACATTCGGCTATGCCTGTAAAGATGGCATTGCGTCTTTGTCCTGATGCGTTGGTATTGCGGGGAGACATGGAATTGTATTCCAGATATTCGTCGATGGTGACCGAGATTATTGGTGAGTATGCGCCTTTGTTTGAAAAGACATCGATAGATGAGTTTTACTTGGATCTGAGTGGTATGGATCGTTATTTTGGTTGTTTTAAGTGGGCCTCAGGGCTGAGGGGTACGATTATGCGGGAGACGGGTTTGCCTATTTCGTTTGCTTTGTCTGTAAACAAGACGGTATCTAAAGTAGGTACTGGAGAGGCAAAGCCCAATGGTGCTTTGCAGGTTGATCGGGGTAGTGAAAAAGATTTTTTGGCACCGCTTCAGGTGAGTAAGATTCCGGGTGTTGGTAAGGAGACATACAAGCGCTTGAGTTTTATGGGGGTGCGTACGGTGAAGGTGTTGAGTGAGATGCCACCGCGTTTGCTACAAAATACTTTTGGGCAGCTTGGTACGGCTCTATGGCAAAAGGCAAATGCGATTGATCCTTCTCCGGTAGAGCCTTATCATGAGCAGAAAAGTATGAGTAGTGAGCGTACGTTAACTGAGGATACGCTGGATATTCACCGGGTGCGAACCATGTTGCGCGATATGTGTGATAAGTTGGCTTTTGAGCTGAGAGCCGATGCTCGTTTGTGCTCTTGCGTGACGGTGAAGATCCGGTACGCAGATTTCAATACATTTAGCAAGCAGCGCAAGATCGCATATACTTCCAACAGTCGCGCCTTATGTAATTATGCCTTAGAGCTGTTTGATCAGTTGTACGAGCGCCGACAGCTTATTCGACTGATTGGGATTCGGTTTAGTGGTTTGGTACGGGGCAATTTGCAGATACGTCTTTTTGAAGATACGGAAGAAGAATTGCACCTCATGCAAGCTATGGATCGCATTCGTCTGCGTTTTGGGAAGGATGCCATTACCTGGGCGGGCTAAGGGGTAAATTAGATAAAGAGTTAGAGTGAATAGAACGGTTATAAGAGGACTCGTTTTTTAAAATTAACAAATAATAAATGTATAATAAAATGTAAATTAATTGTTTATGTAACAAACGACTGAAATATGTACAGTCATTTGAAATGATTTAATATGAGTAAAAGGGTAGTGTTGAAGTGTTTGATATGGGCTATTAAGTGCAGAGGTGGAAGTACAATGAAAAGGTTATTTGATGTTAGCAAGATTAGACATAAGACGTGAACAAAACTCGATGCGTTGCGTTCGATGATCATTAAAAACTAAATAGAGGAACCATGATTGAGCGCGAGATGGAAAATGTATTGGCTGAAATAGCACCTTGGAGAAAACAGGTATTGGACCATCCATTATATGAGGGGATGACTAGAATTGATGATGTTCGAACATTTATGGAGAGCCATGTATATGCCGTTTGGGATTTTATGTCTTTGCTAAAAAGTCTACAAAGATCATTGACATGTGTAAGCCATCCTTGGTTTCCTGTGGGTGACGCAGATACACGATTTTTGATTAATGAAATTGTAGTAGGAGAGGAGTCAGATGTGGATGAAAATGGGGTGCGAAAGAGCCATTTTGAAATGTATATGCAGGCAATGCGACAGATTGGAGCGAATATACATGAGATGGAAACTTTTATAGAGCAATTAAAACAAGGCCATTCATTGGAAGAGGCTTTTGAGAATGCGAATGTGCCTGCTTATGCCCGTAATTTTGTGCGGAAGACTATGAGATTTGTCGA
>CAYUZA010000032.1:16003-19203 GCA_964449535.1 uncultured Saprospiraceae bacterium | reverse complement strand
TCCGGAAAGAGCACTTGTGTGGGGATATGATCGTATTTTATTTCTTTGAAGCCTCGATGATAGGATTTTCCTGACACTCGGGCTTCTGCTTTTATATTTATTTTCTCCGAGTTCGACCAACTGTTAGGAGGCGTAATTATAAATTCTACTAATTGTTCTGCATTTTTTTTATCTATTTGAAACGAATGTGCAATGGGTTGGGATTTAAAACCTGGAGGAAGTTGCAGGCTTACTTCACCGGAGACTCCATCTTTTCCTGCTCTTAACATTAATTTCACGTTTCTAGACGAGTTGTCTGTAAATATCAAGAGTGGCTCAGGAATATTTATCATTACTGGGGGCATGATTTCGGTAATACGGAATTGCTCGCCTTGGGTAGGATCAGTCCATTTGTAGAGTATGGGTCTGATAAAGTTAACAGGTAGATGATCAAAAACGATTTGGAAAGTCGCAAATATTTGGGCTTCATCTACGGGATTTTCGAGTTGTTGAATTCCCTGTAAAGCAAAAATTCCATTGGCTGGTGGGGACTGCAGCCAGTATGGTCCACCCGTTGTTACACTATTGGGTAGTGGTACATTCATTTTTTCAGAAAATGCTTTGTTTTTTGTCAAATCTATTGGTTTGGAAAATGTGTCGTCACCTACTGTTATGGATTCAATTCTGACGGGTATATCTGATCTATTTATTGCCAAACATTGTAGTGATATTTGGTCCCCAGGACTAGCAAAGGGCTCAGTGCTGCACAATTCAAGCCAAAGGCCTGTGCAGGCGAGTAGTAATTCTTCTATTTCTTTTGTTTTAATTTTTTTCCAAAATGGGTCATTTATACTTTGGGCTGCAGCATGTGCTTTGATCAATAAAGGAACGATGCGATGGGGTGCGGACAATTGGAGTTGGGTTTGAATAGAGTCGACCCATCTGGAAAAATCTTCTGCACCTTTTAAACGTTTAAGGCTTATGTCGGTATTTTCAAAAATATCTTTTGTGGGAATAGATCCTGCTATTGGCTTAAAGTATTCCGTAATATCTCCTTTTGCATTAGCAGATCCAAATCCTTGTGATTTGTGCATACTTCGTGATAATCCTGCAATTTCGCCGTAAGAACGTCCCATTAGTGGATTATATTGGCCCACTTCCAATGCTACGTTTCCGCTCATATCTGCATCAGGATTTCTAAAACGAGCGGCATTATTATACAGTAAGCTATGGGGTTGCCATATATCGACATATTTTAACTGTTCCGGAAATCGATTAGGATCACCTGCAGCAGCAAATGCGTCCTCTGCCAGGATTGCCGAAGCCGTATGATGCCCATGACCTCCGCTGCCATCTGTAGCAAATCGGGTAATGAGTAAATCGGGTTTGTAATAACGGATAATGTATACCAAATCTTCCAGGACAGCCTCTCTGTCCCAAATGTTGAATGTTTCTTCAGCGCTTTTAGAATATCCAAAATCATACGCTCTTGTGAAGAATTGTTCTGCGCGATCTATTCTTCTTGCAGCCATAAGTTCATGACTTCTAATTAAACCGAGCAAAGGGCCTATTTCCGTTCCCAAAAGATTTTGCCCACCGTCTCCTCTGGTTAATGAAATATAAGCCGTTCTGATTTTTTTTTCATTGGCTAAATGTGCTAGTAGTCTCGTGTTCTCATCATCAGGGTGGGCTGCAATATATAGGACGCTCCCGGCAACAGAAAGTTTAGCCACTAAGTGGGCAATTTCTTCTCCGTTATATGCTTTTTGTGGTTGAGCATGGGTTATAGAAGCCGCGAGAATTAGAATTCCTATATAAAAATGAATAATTGATTTCATATCACATTGATTGATGAAGACAAAAATAATTAAACCACTCCGTAAAGAGATTGTTTTGTCTGGTTGAATAACACTCAACCTTTAATCAATAAATGTTTAATCTAAATTAGCCCAATATAGCAGATAGAGCTATCATTTAAAAAATAGGCAAAGGCTCGATTAATCTAGAATAATAACTTCATCCGGCTCTGATTCTCCAGTGCGATATAGTTTTAAAATTTGTTCGCGGCCGGAAGCATTCATTCTTAAGTGCAAGGAGTCTTGGGTAAGAACTACCACCTGAACCGTTTTTTTCATGGTATTTTGCCGGGTGGTATCGGTTGTAATCAATCGGTTTCCGCTCAGTTCGTAAATGCCATTTTCTTCGAGCATAGGTGTATTGTAGTACGAATAGAAAGCGTCTTGGAAGGTAAAGCTGATTTCTGAAAGATCGAGATCTAATGGGATACCTTCTTCGATTACTGCGGCTGCTCTCCAATGACCCTCCAATTTAGAACCATCAATGGTTTGGCAACTCAAGCAATACAAGATAACAATTGAATAAAGTAGCGCTCCTTTTTGATTGATTAATTTTTCCATGAATAGCGTGCTTAACACGATATAACGATTTAGCACAGCATTAAGTTACAATAAACCACTCAAAATGAATACTAGGGATCCACTCAGAAACCCAATCAAGGCCAACCAGCTGATATTTTTGAAGTACCATATAAAATTAATTTTTTCCATACCCATGGCCGCGACTCCTGCGGCTGATCCAATGATAAGCATGCTACCTCCAGTACCTGCTGAAAATGCAATAAAGTGCCATATGGAATCATCCATGGGGAATGTGTACATACCCATAGCTGCGGCAACCAGAGGTACATTATCAACAATAGCGGAAGCTACACCTAATATCATGACTACTATGTCAG
The DNA here is from genome assembly GCA_964449535.1 of uncultured Saprospiraceae bacterium. Classification (GTDB taxonomy): domain Bacteria; phylum Bacteroidota; class Bacteroidia; order Chitinophagales; family Saprospiraceae; genus SLDF01. The sequence goes on along the minus strand of CAYUZA010000032.1, from coordinate 16,469 downwards.
TAGAAGGGATGGCTTTGTCCAATATATCTGCAAGATTATTTAGTAAACCTAGCGACTCCAAAGATCCTATAGCTGCTAGAATTCCCAGGAAAAACAGAATGCTTGAGAGCTCGATTTTACCCAAAGCTTTATGTGGAGAATATTGGGCCTTTTTCTCGACAGACATAGTCTCCTCCGGTTTTATATATTCTCCTATCATCCATACAAAACCCAAAGAAAGCATCATGCCCATGTAAGGAGGAAGGTGGGTTATTGTTTTGAAAATAGGTACAAAAACCAATGCTCCAACACCAACATACAACATTGTCTTGCTGCTTAACAATAGCTCTGTTTTTGAGCCTAGCTGCATCATATGGGCTGGTTGGGTTATATCACCTTTGAATGGCTTCATGAATCCTGCTATCAATAAAGGAATACCAATACATGCAATAGATGGTAATACTAAATGACTGATAAGTCCAACTGT
>CAYUZA010000032.1:14351-15993 GCA_964449535.1 uncultured Saprospiraceae bacterium | reverse complement strand
AGTGGTAACATCGCCAATAGGCGACCAAGCCCCTCCTGCATTTGCAGCGATAACTGCGAATGATATGAACCACAAGCGCTCTGTTTTATCGGGTACTAATCTTCTCAACAAACTTACTAATACAATGGTAGCAGCTAGGTTATCTAAGGTTGAAGAGAGGAAAAATCCTAAAGTGCATATGATCCAAAGCATTTTGATTTTACTCCTAGCGCCTATTTTGTTGGTAATTACGGCGAATCCTTTATGCATATCAATAATTTCCACAATGGTCATTGCACCCATTAAGAAAAGTAATATCTCTGCGATTTTTCCAATATGGTGAAAAAGTACGTGCTCTACTGTATCAGTCTCATGCAAATGGTTGAAAACCTCTAAATTTCCAAGGGAAATTATGGCCCAACTGAGGGCTCCCATAATGAGGGCAGGAACCGTTTTATCGAGGTGCAACTGGTGTTCAAAAACGATAAGTATGTATCCAATAATGAAACAGGCAACTACAGCAATTAGCATATTTGTTAGTTTGTGGCTGGTTTAAAAAACGGCGCGAAGTTAGTGGTAATCTTCTGATAACGCATCATGTAAAACATAGTTTATTTTTTATTTGAACTCATATGGAATCTTTGATTTAAGATGTTTATGGATTGTATAAATATAAATTTTGGAGTTCTGGTTTCTATATGGTTTTGCATGAATTATTTGAGTTGGCTATTACCTATTGTTAAGACTAGATTATACGGACAGACATTAATCTCTCGAAAGTTTACGTAGAAAAATTCGTACCTTTGTGGGAAATTTAAAACTAGAATTATGGTTACCATCGGAGATGTCCGGTTGGGCGATTTTCCCCTTCTGTTGGCCCCAATGGAAGATGTAAGTGACCCTCCGTTCAGAGCATTGTGCAAAAAACAAGGGTGCGATTTGATGTTTACTGAGTTTATTTCGGTCGAAGGTCTAATCAGGGATGCAGAGAAAAGTTTACAAAAGCTTGATATTTATGATGAAGAAAGACCTATTGGAATTCAGATATTTGGGGCCGAACTGGATTCTATGCGCAGGGCAGCTGAAATTGTGGAGGCTGCAAAACCGGAATTATTAGATATTAATTATGGATGCCCCGTGAAGAACGTTGTATGCAAAATGGCAGGGGCCGGAATATTGCGCGACATTCCAAAAATGATATCACTTACTAAAGCGATTGTCGATAGTACCAATCTTCCTGTTACTGTCAAAACTAGACTCGGCTGGGATCATGATACCATTTTTATTGAAGAAGTGGCTGAGAGACTTCAGGATGTTGGCATCAAAGCGTTGAGTATTCATGGGCGTACTCGCCAACAGATGTACAAAGGCGAGGCTGATTGGACATGGATCGCAAAAGTAAAAAACAATCCCCGCATCAAAATTCCAATTTTTGGTAATGGTGATATTGATAGTCCTCAGAAGGCACTCGAATATAAAAACAAATATGGAGTAGATGGTGTGATGATAGGTCGAGCCAGTATTGGATATCCTTGGATTTTCAGAGAAATTAAACACTACATTAAATACGGCGTAGTACCAGAGCCACCTACTGTCGAAGAGCGGGTGGAAGCAGCCAGACAGCATCTTCATCATTCTATTGAATGGAAGGGGGAGAAGCTAG
>CAYUZA010000032.1:0-14341 GCA_964449535.1 uncultured Saprospiraceae bacterium | reverse complement strand
CATTTTTGAAATGAGGCGCCATTACACCAATTATTTCAAGGGACTTGAATCCATAAAGCATTTTAGAAGTAGGTTAGTCGGATCTGAAAATCCAGTGGAATTGGATGCGATATTGTCTGAAATTTCCGAGACATATGGTCATTATCAACCCGTTTGATGCGCTAAATTAAGGTCATAAGTGTTACCTACAGATACTCAAGAACGAGCCATCATAGATTTGATCAGTAATGTATCTTCAAGATATGGCATCTCTTCATTTTTAGTGGGGGGGTATGTAAGGGATATGTTATTGAACAGGTCATGTAAAGATATGGATGTTGTAGTACTTGGAAGCGGCATTGATTTGGCTCATCATGTTGCTGATATGTTAACCCCTAAGCCCAATGTGGTATTTTACAGTAGATATGGTACCGCAATGTTCAAATATGGAGATTTGGAAATAGAGTTTGTAGGTGCTAGAAAGGAATCATATCTACCTGAAAGTAGAAATCCAATAGTAGAGAGCGGTACGTTGGAGGATGATCAAAATCGAAGAGATTTTACCATTAATGCACTAGCCATTTCACTGCATCAAAACAGTTTTGGGCAGTTAATGGATCCGTTTGATGGAGTTCGAGATTTGGAAAATGGTACCATAAGGACCCCTACCGACCCAGATATAACATTTAGTGATGATCCGCTTAGGATGTTACGAGCCATTCGTTTTGCTTGCCAGTTAGGTTTTACAATTGAGGAGAACACATGGTTGGCAATTCTTCGTAATAGAGAGCGTATTCGAATTATAAGTCAGGAGCGCATTACTACAGAAATGGAAAAAATGCTTGCTTCCCCTCAGCCATCTGTAGGTTTTGACCTACTTTTTCAATCGGGACTTTTAGCCATAGTATTTCCCGAGTTGGCTGCTTTGCACGGGGTAGAGACTATGCAAGGAAAATCGCACAAAGATAATTTTTACCATACCCTTGAAGTTGTTGATAATCTTGCACGCCATACAAACAATATTTGGCTGAGATGGGCAGCATTATTACATGATATAGCCAAACCTCCAACCAAGCGTTTTGATCCATTGGTTGGATGGACTTTTCATGGACATGAAGCTTTAGGAGCCATAATGGTACCAAAGATTTTTAAAAGATTGCGTTTGCCTCAGGACCAAAAGATGAAATATGTTGAAAAATTAGTCAGACTTCACCTGCGACCTATTTCTCTTACCAAAAAAGACATAACTGATTCCGCCTTAAGACGCTTGATGGTCGATGCTGGAGATGAACTTGAAGATTTGATGATGCTTTGTGAAGCAGATATCACTTCGAAAAACCATGAACGGAAACGCCGCTTTTCTCAAAACTACCATTTAGTACGGGAAAAATTGGCTTTAGTTGAGGAAAAAGACAAACTACGAAATTGGCAACCGCCAATTGATGGTCAACATATTATGGATATGTTTGGAATAGCTCCCGGCAAGGAGGTAGGAATTATTAAGCAGTATATACGCGATGCAATTCTTGATGGTATCATCCCTGACGATGTAGATGCGGCCATTCAATTAATGATAGAAAAAGGTAAATCGATGGGATTGTCTCCTAGATAATGATTAGGCACTTCTACAAAAAGAACTAGAATAATCTGTTTGCGTGTAAGCGCAATACCAGGTGGGTTGATGTTATATGATGTTAGCTGCTGGTGTTTTAAATTTCATTTTCCGACAAGTCCTTAGCTAAACTTGCAATTTTGAGTTTTCGGTTTCTAATTACATAACTTAAATCAGCAGTATTGTCTATCATTAATTGTCTGTAATAATAATTGATGTGTTCAAGAATACCAAAAACGTTTGCTGTGATTGCCCAAAAAATCAAATTCTCTTTTTTTACTTCCCAATTTGAAAAATATAGTTGCATAATAAATACTATCGGGATTAATCCTATCATAAATAGGTTGTGTTTTTTTGAATTTCTAAAATATGTTATATTCTTATTTTGATCAAACGATATTCCTTTTAGACTTTGTAGTTTTAACTTGAAATAATGTTGTCCTTGAAGCAAGATAAAAATACAGAGAACTAGTCCATATAAAAGAAAGACAATATCAAGTGGTGAGTTTGTAAAGAGGAGATAAACGGTAATTGCAGGGAAAGTGATAAATGCATGCGATTTTTCCATTGTGTAAGTTTTATTCAACCGCTTTATTAAATCCTTTTTGGTCATTTTTCTGTTTTTATAAATCGTCAGATTTTATATTTCCAGCTAACTTTAGAAATTGATTCGTTATTTCTTCGCGTTATTTTGCTTTTGTTTTCTGAGTTCTTGCTGCATTTTCATTGCCTCTTCCAATTTGAGCCCGAAGCCTGATTTTTTCTTTGGCTTATTTTTATTTTTTTCTAACTCCGCCCTGATTTTAAGTGGATCAAGTATGAAATTTTTGGTCACTAAAATTTGGCCCACGTTAAGCACATTGGAGAATAATAGGTAACAAGAAAGTCCCGCAGCAAAACTATTGAAAACGAAAATGAACATAATGGGCATTATGTATTGTAAATATTTCATAGCTGGATTAACACTGCTGACATCCATCATTTTGGAATTGTAATAGGTATAAGCAATGGTAGTAGCTGCCCAAAGCAGTGTGAATAGACTCACGTGATCTCCGTAAAAAGGAATGCTAAAAGGTAAATATGCTATAATATCGTAGGATGATAAATCCGAAGCCCAAAGGAAACTTTTTTGTCTAAAATCTATGGCTGCTGGAAAAAATCGGTACAAGGCAAACCAAATGGGCATTTGTATCACCATAGGTAAACACCCTCCGAGAGGGTTTACTCCAAATTCACGATACAATTTCATGGTCTCCACCTGCTGTTGTTGGGGATCGTCTTTGAATTTGGCCCTCATTTGATCCATTTCAGGTTTGAGAGATGACATTTTGGTCTGGTTTACCAACATTTTGTGCGTCAAAGGAGATAATACCAGTTTTACAATCAATGTCAATAGCAATATAATGAGCCCCGCACTTGCTACCCAGGTCTTTAAAAATTCAAATACAGGTCTTATAATCCAACGATTTATACTTCCAAATATACTTGAACCATAAGGTATGATATCCTCCAGATACTCTCCATACACTCGCAGTCTGTCGAATTCATTTGGACCTACGTACAAACTCATTTCAAAATTTTGGGTTCCCGGGTGAATCGGTACTTGAACTTTTGCTGTCGTTATCTTTAATTGTTGTTCTTCATCTGGAAGCATCCGTGTCGAAAATATTCCATTTTCAAATGAGGTTTTAGCCACCAAAGAAGTATTAAAAAACTGGTTGGCATGAGAAAACCATTTGATATTCTTATCTTCCACATTAATCAAATCATCATCGCGACACGAACAGTAGTCAGGGTTTTCAGCTGTAGGACGATAATATAATGTCGAATATGTTTTTTCAAATGTAGTATTTACTTCAAGTCGATTAAGCCAATTCTCCCAGTATAGTTCAACTTCATTTTGCCCATTTTTCCACACATCATCGAGATCTTTTATTTCAATGGCATAATCCAGATGATAACCGTCATCGCTGAGCTTGTATTGTTGTTGAAAATATCCTCCTCCGGTTGTTTTAGCTTGAAGTGTTAGTGTATTGCCTTGTAGTATTGGTGTAAAATACAGTTCGGAAGTTTTGACTTGTCCCTCAAATGCGCCTTGAATCGGTAGTGTATAGTAAAATTTATTTTTAGAGCTGTTCATCATCTGAAGCACTTCTCTAACATTTTCTTTACGATTTGCAGAACTCCATTGTTCATAATTTTTTATGATAGCGGAAACAATAAATCCTCCTTTTGTGGAAAAGCCAATTTTGATGAGTTCATTTTCCAGAAAAACAGTATCGGATGTACCGGAGGCAGCGGGTGCAAATACACCAAACTTTTGCTCTTGTATAGCTTGGTTTGGTGGATTTATACTATCTTTAATAGATTCACCTGCTGTTGCTGTATTTCCTTGAGTTACTTCCTTAATGGAGTCGCCTTGGATATTAGAAGTGGACGAAGTGTCCGATTGTTCTTTATTCTGATTTTGTTTAATTTTCTTCGTGCTTGACTCATTCATTTGAGCCCAAACTAAAAATAAAATGAAAATTAAGACTATGCCTATAATATTAGTGCGATCCATGAAGAAAGGGATAAGTAGCAGAATTTATTAATACCAGTTTCAGGTTTATCGTGGCAAAATTACAATTATTCTTTGAGGAAAGTTAGCATCTGCAGGTTAAATAGCGTCTGCCAATAGTGGTGAGGAGAAAACTGCTACGATTACCGTGCCTTTAAATACCAAAGCATTTGCATTTATGCCGCCCTTGATAAAGGTAAAAGATGGTAATAAGTAGCTTTTTTTTGTAATTCAATCTTTTTGAATGAATGTATTGTCTCAAAAAGATATTGAAAGTTGGTCTTTACCATTTTTTGCTAATAAAGGGATACCTAATTTTATAGGCTTCCTGAATCATTTGTGTTAGGACCATTCTGAGTTCCTCTATGTTCTCCTTTTGTGTGGCTGACAAAAATACATTGGGTACTTGAAAAGAAGCTTCTAGCTTTTGACTTAGTTCCTGAAGGATTTGTTGACGGGTTTCTTTGTCAACATAAGGATCAAAATACTTTTCTCTATACGCATCTATTTTATTGAAAATCATAAGCATGGGTTTATCTCCGGCGCCTATTTCTTTCAATGTTTTATGTACGGTTCTTATTTGATCTTCATGTTGAGAATGTGAGATATCGATCACGTGTACCAGAATATCTGCCTCACGAGTTTCATCCAATGTGGATTTGAAGCTTTCTACCAGATGGTGAGGAAGTTTTCTAATAAAGCCTACTGTGTCAGACAATAAAAATGGCATGTTTTCCCATACCACTTTTCTGGTAGTGGTATCTAAGGTTGCAAATAATTTGTCTTCAGCAAACACCTCTGATTTGCTGAGTAAATTCATGAGTGTACTTTTTCCTACGTTGGTATACCCTACTAGTGCAACCCTAATCAATTCGCCTCTATTCTGTCGCTGAGTCACATTTTGTTGATCAATTTTTTCCAGTTTTTTCTTGAGCAGGGAGATTTTATCTCGAACTATACGACGGTCTGTTTCGATCTCCTTTTCTCCGGGCCCTCTCATTCCGATACCACCACGCTGTCTTTCCAGGTGAGTCCAAAGACCTCGGAGTCTGGGCAATAAATACTGCATTTGTGCTAATTCGACCTGCGTTTTGGCTTGTGCGGTTTGAGCTCTTGAGGCAAAAATGTCTAAAATAAGGGTACTTCTGTCTATGATTTTACGCTTAAGCGTTGATTCCAGAATATTTGTTTGTTTTCCGGTTAAGTCGTCATCAAAAATTACAAGGTCAATATCATTGTCCTCAACATAAAGTTGAATTTCTTCCAATTTGCCTTTGCCAATAAATGTTCTCGAGTCTGGATTTGGTAATTTTTGTATAAACCTCTTTACAGAAACGGCACCAGCAGTTTGCGCTAAAAATTCAAGTTCATCTAAATATTCTTGAGCTTGTGTTTCATTCCCATCTCGTTGGATCAAGGCGACAAGAACTGCTTTTTCAGGGGCTACAATAGCAATTCCCTTTTTCTTTTTGTCTTCACCAAGATTCCATTCATTGCCCATAATATACTTAATTTGTGCTTGTCTATTTTTTTAACAACCAAGCCGCAGGATCTTGATTGGTTTTATCCTGCCACAATTCAAAATGTATTTCAGAATATATTTCGTCTTCTTCTGCAAATGCTTTTCCAAGTACTTCACCCGTATTGATTTTTTGTCCTTCCTTTACTACGACTTCATCCAATTTACTGTAAACGGTAAAAAAGCTGCCGTGCTGAATAATAACGGTATATTCCATGCCAGGAATGTAGCGTTTTCCTACCACCTGGCCTTTAAAAACAGTGCGAACATCAGTCCCACGTTCTGTTCTTATATTTATACCGCGGTTAGATATCATTACTGAAGGAATGATCGGGTGTGGTTGAGTTCCGAAGCGTTGCGATACTGTTCCTTTGCTCACCGGCCAAGGCAACGCACCCTTATTGGCAGCAAAAGTTTGAGATAAAGTTTTTGTTTCAGGAGTTTCGGGAAGCGTTTCTGGATTATTGGACTTTGGTTTTGCCTCTTTTGTACTTCCTTTTACGCTTGCAGTTTTACTATCCCCCTTTTTTGTTTCGGAATTAGTCGCCGGTTTTTTTCTATTTGCCTCCTCTGCCAATTTTTTAGCTTTTTCTGCAGCTGCTTTGGCTTCTGCTTCTTTCCGTTGCCTTTCTATTTCTAAGGCAATGATTTTTTGAATTTCAACATTAAGTTTTTCTCTGGCTATCTCTTTATTTTTTATTTTCTTTCGGATGTTGGTTTCGTCTTTTTTCAAGTCCGCCAATACTCTGTTTTTCTCCTCCAGCTCATTAGCCAATTGTTGTTTTTGGTTTAGTTCATCCGATAATAGCTTTTCTTTTTCTTTTTTGTAATTTTCAAGCTGTTTCTTTTTTTCTTCCAGTTCTGCTTTTTTGGTAAAAAGTAATTCGGCTTGTTCTGCTCTGGACTTCTTTATTTGATTAATATAGGTCCAGCGCAATAATGCTTGATTCATATCTTTTGAGGAAAGTATCAGCATCCATTTTTCGCTACCCATATTTATCCGATAGACCTTTTGGAGAAGTGCTCCGTACTCTTTGTGCAATTTTTCTACTTCTGAAACAAGTTTCTGTGTTTCACTCGTGTTAGATTCAATTTGTAATTCTACCATTTTAACCTCGCGCTGTAGGGTCTGAATAAGTTCCTCCCGCTTCTGAACCTGCGTTTGAAGAACTTGAAAGCGCTGATAAGTGCTCTTTTGTGCTTTCGTGGTCTTTTCTAAAAGACTTGTAGCCTCTTTCAATTCTTGCTGAAGTGTATTTCTTTTTTTTTCTAATTCTTTTCTGGTCTGTCCTTGTGCTACTTGTAAGCAAGCCACTAACCATAAAAATACTACAATACTAAATCTTTTTGTAACGTGAGGGTATGTCAATAACTGCCTCGAATGGAATATCGGGTGTAATTTCTGAAAAGTGCAATTCGACAACGGAGGGCGCATCACTGGAGTCTTTAAATTCGTAAACGCGAAGATATGAAATATATTTATTATCTTTTATAGCTTGATATTGAGAAAATTTTGCACTTAAGCCTACTTCACTATTTTTCATTTTAAAAACAGATTGTTGTAGATGCCACATCGGATGATTAAATGTCATTACATTAGTCCATTCTTCGGTTTCGCCTAGAATGTTAAATTGATCATTTTGTATTTTTTCAGGAAGGATTATTTTTTCTGGTATAATGGGTCTTCCGAGTGCAAGTTCTTCCAGCATTTGGGCACGGATCGGGAATCCTAACTGTTTAATGGCGAATTCATTATTTTCAATTTGGTAGGTTCCATCTATGCGATTTAGTACCACTGCGCTGTCAGGTGTTATGTAAATTCGGGCTACTTCTAACCCCAATTTTCTAAGACTCACCCAAATAAACTTTCCAGTTTGAATTTTAAGATTTGCTTGCAAGGTGTAAGCTTCACCTTCAATTGTTGCATACACTTTTGCTTTCGCTTGCCACCAATCTGCTTCTAATTGTTTTTCCTGAAGTGATTGTTTGAACTGTTCTGCCGTTATCTTATTGAAGTTTACGTCAAGGTTAGAATTCCCCGTTTTGAATAGTTTTTTGCTCGAATTACAAGCTAATCCAACGAAAAGAATAACCATCCAAAGAAATAAAAGTAGCTGGTTTTTAAATTTAAGGGAATACACGATTTTCTTTTATTTTTGATTCCAATCTAAAGGTAAATCCTCCTTCTTTGATGGCAGATTCCCACATTTTAACAGCAGCAGTGGAGTCTCCTAATAGGAAAAGGACATCTGCCATGTATTCTATTCCTTCCGCTGTCAGCTCTTTATCCTTTATTTTTGCCAGTTTTTCTGATGCTTGGTCCTTTTTTTGTTGAGCTGCATCTAATCTGGCAAGCAATAGCATTATTTCAGGTGAACTTACGTTTCCTCCTTTTTGTATGGAAGTGGCTAAAGATTGAGCGTCTGGACGTGTAGCAGGATAGTCAGTCAAGTCATATAGAGCCATGCTCAAAACCTCGACATTGCCACCGCTTATTTGGACTGCTTTTCTGTAAGCATCTACGCTTTCTTTATATTGTTTTTGTAATATTTTTGTCTTCGCTTCCCATGCAAATATTAATCCCTGTAAATCCGTATTCCCCGCACTCATTAACATGGCCTGATTGAGCTCAGAAAGAGCTTGAGCATACTGTTTATTATGCATTAATGCCACAGCATACCATATTACTGCTTTTGCTTGGTTTGGATAATAATCTACTGTTTCTTCAGCTACTTTTTTCATTTCAGAAAATTGACCTGTAATGAAGAGTAACTGCAAAAGTTCATTATAAATGGTGTAAACCCGCTTATCAATACTTACAGCTTTTTTATAAAATACGATTGCCTCAGAATAATTTCTATTTAATTTTAGTGCATCTCCATAAAGTGCATTTGCCTTGGCATTTTGAGGGTGGTTATTGACTAAAATCAAACATGCTTCCAACACAAGGTTGCTGATTGCCGAATCTTGGGAATTTAAGTATTCTAAATATGGTATGATTTCCAATATTTTGGCATCTACATCACCTCCTTTTTGGGCCATAACTTCCTGAAGCGAAAGCATGTATGATTTTTTATCGTCAGGATTGGCCTTTAATTGATTTAGCCCAATAGCAGCTCTAGCATCCGTTGGATCTATGCGCAATATTTCTGAATAGATACTGATTGCCTTATCTTTTTGTCCCAATTCTTGAAAATGTGAAGCCACCAAATATAAGTAGTATGTGTTTTCAGGTTTTAATAGAACTAATTTTTCAGCTTCAACAATGGCGGCTGGGATATTTTTATCAGCCAGGTACAAATCGTATTTTCGTTGGTAAAGTTCTTCAAAACCATCATGCTTTATTTCAAAATTTGTGAGTGTTTCAGCAGCCGTCGAAAATTGACCTGCTTTTGCTAGATTGTCGGCCTTCCGTTTGTAAAACGCCCAAGTTGAAGATTCACGTTGGATAAGCAAATCGCAAACCTCTGATGCTTCCAGGTATCGAGCAGATTCTTCAAGTAGGCTTATTTTAAACAAAACAAACCAAATGTTTCCAGGGTCATATCGAATAGCTCGATCAATAGCTTGAATACTCTCAGCTGTTTTGCCGCTTTTTTGATAGGCTTTTGACAACTCAAACGCTACATCCGCATTGCGTCGATCTTCTGTAAGAAGCTCTTCCCAAATTTTTATTGCTTCCGAATATTTTTCTTGGTGGTAAAGTATAGACGCTTCTACAAATTTAGTTTCAAAGCTACTGGATTCTTCACGTACATCTGTCGTGCCAAGCTCTTGCGCTGAGCACGGTATCGTCATAATTTGCAAAAGCACTAAGATTATTAATGAGTGGATATAGCGGAAAATTCCAAATTTCATGTAACAAAAATTTACTCTCTTAGGTAACGACGATTGTAACACATAATTGTTTTTCAATCGTACTAAACAACCTAGCTAATCTAATCTTCATCCTTTATTTCTACAATCGTTTCTACTTCTAGAAGCATATTAAACGGCAATGAACAAACACCAATAGCCGATCTTGCATGTTTTCCATTTTCGCCAAAAACTTCTGCCATTAGATCTGAATAGCCATTTATTGCGGCAGGGTGTTGCTCAAATTCTGGTGTACAATTTACCATTCCGAGTACTTTGACGACTCTTTTGATGCGATTGAGATCGCCCAGTTCGGCTTTCAAGATTTCTAAATGCCTGATGGCTGTGAGCCTTGCAGCCGCATAAGCCTCTTCGATGGTAGCACCACCTCCAACTTTGCCTGTTATGTAATTTCCATTGTTTAATTTAGGACCTGCACCTGAGAGAAATAATAGATTTCCACTTCTAACTGCTGGAATATAGTTGGCAATAGGTTTTCCTGGAGTGGACAGGTGTATATTCATGGACTCAAGTCTTTCTTCGGGACTAGTGGTTTGTCCAAATGCTACTATATTGAAAAAGTACAGTAAAAAAAAGGGTGAGACATAGTGCTTCAACATCAGCAAGTAAATGTATTTATGTAATATTTCGACCATGTAATTGTTTGAGAAAACCAATGCAAATATGGTTAAATGTATCTGGTTTTTCCACATTTACGACATGTCCGCATTCAGGTATTACCTCGAGTCGGGTAGAAGAGTGTTTTTGAACTAAATGGCTTATGGCTGGTAAAAACATGTGGTCTTCTGCGCCCATTACAAATAAGGTGGGGATTCCCGTCTCTTTTTCTCTGAATATTCTTAGCATTGGCTGGAGATTAGTCGCTAGTTTAAACCAACGAATGAACTCTTGTTGATACAATTTTTTGGCCTCTCGAATGAATAGATTTCTGGATTCCTTATGGTTTTGCCGAGGCATAATAATAAAGGCAAACAATTTATACAGCATTAGATAGGGTACCATGGATTTTAACCAATAACCGGCTTTAAGGAGTATTTGCCCTTTGACATTGAGCTTCATTACAGCTCCTCCCAATATCATGGAATGAACCCTTTCCGGGAATCGTTCTGTAATATCTCTTATGATTATGGTCCCAAGTGAAATACCTATGAAATGCGATTTGACAATTTTTAGATGATCGAGTACTTTTATTACATCTTCGCCAATCGCCTCGAATGTATATTTTTCAGAAGTTTCATTTTTGTATCCTTTACTTTTTCCATGTCCGCGAAGGTCAATCAACAAAATATTAAAATGATCGGCAAAGCTTCGCACTTGTTTGTACCAAATAGAACTACTTCCACCCGCACCGTGTACGAAGGTGACCCAAGGTAAAGATTCATTATAAGTATAGGTGATATGGTGTAATATGTTCATGGTGAATCAGTATAGAACCTGCTCAATGATGGATAGTTGTGTCTAAAAATCCTCCGAAGGGGAAATCTGGTTGCGAAAATACAATAATTGGAAGAGCTGGCTAACAAAAGTCTTCGCTCTATTAGGATCTTTTATAAAATTGAAAACGGATTGTAAAACGCTATCAGGTAATCTTTAATCAACAATAGTGACTTTTAGAAAATTGGTCATATTTCTTTCTTGCAGTGGCATAGTACCTGTATTCACAACTAGATTTCCCTCGGCCACGTGACCCTTACCCTTCAGGATTTGTATTACATCATAAATGGTTTCATCGGTAGTGGTAAATTTGTCATAATAATAGCATTTTACACCCCATACAAGATTGAGGGTAGCCAGCATGTATGGTCGTTCTGAAAAGACAAAAATTTTAACGCTAGGTCTGTAGCTAGACAATTTGAAGGCTGTATACCCGGATAGGGTCATTCCAATGATAGCCCGAGCGTGGACTTCTTCTGCCGTTTTTGCCGCATTAAAACAAATAACATCGCTTGTAAAGGTGTTCGACTTTTCGCTGGGTACAGGTCTTTTGCTGCCTACATGGTAGGCTTTTTCGGCTTCGTCAATGATTCTGTTCATGGCTTCCACTACCAAAACGGGGTGTTTGCCAACCGAAGTTTCACCACTTAGCATCAGCGCATCAGCACCATCCAGTACTGCATTGGCAACGTCGGTAGCCTCTGCTCGCGTAGGAGAGGGGTTGTTGATCATGCTGTCCATCATTTGGGTGGCTACTATCACCGGTCTGGCTCTTTGAATGCACAGTTTTATGATTTCTTTTTGGATACCGGGGAGTTTTTCTATGGGCATTTCTACTCCCAAATCGCCTCGGGCAATCATAATACCATTGGAGGCTTTAATGATTTTGGAAATGTTGGTAACAGCACTTGGTTTTTCGATTTTGGCTATTACTTTGGCTGGATGGTTTTTGATCTCAATTCTCATTTTCAGATCTTTGACATCCTTCGCTTTTCTGACAAACGACAGCGCTATCCAGTTTACTGGTTGAGTGAGTATAAATTCGAGGTCGACCAGATCTTTTTCTGTAAGAGATGGAAGAGATACATTGGTATCGGGTAGATTTACTCCCTTATTTGAAGATAGAACTTGGCCATGAAGCACTTTGAGTTTGACACTTTTTTCTCTATCTGTTTCTAAAACTTGTAGTACTACCTTTCCATCGTCAATGAGCACTTTTTCGCCGGGGTTGACATCCTGCGGAAAAAGCTGGTAGCTCATGTATATACGGTCTTTGTTGCCAATGCATTTTTCAGTTACAAAGTTAAGAATATCCCCTGGGGCTATTGGCAAAGAATCGTTTTCTATCAATCCTATCCTCAATTTCGGGCCTTGTAGATCTGCCAGTATTCCAACGTGATATCCCGTTGTTTCATTGATGCGAATTAGGTGATCTATAATTTGCTTGTGTTCTTCGTGGGTGCCGTGCGAGAAATTCAAACGGAATGTATTGATACCCGCTTCTGCAAGAGCGAGCAAACCTTCAAAACTGCTGCAGGCTGGGCCTACTGTGGCCACTATTTTTGTGTTTCTATTTTTTCTGGGCGGACTTTGGGTCATAAGGACACTTAGTGTATTGTTTACAATTATTATGCAAAGCTACCATCTTAACGGTTATTTTAGTATTTTAAAGTCGTTAAATTATGCAAAGAAGGCGATTGATATATTGTTGTTAGTAATGCGGGGACTTCTAAGGTTTGTCTATTTAGGTTAGTTAGCTTAAACTCTATGGCGACTATTGTGTAAATAAAATCGAAAAACTTTGGTTATGATTTGAGTTATAATTTATTTTGCACCTCATTTAATAACTAAACCGATTTTAATCATGTCTAATATCGCCGAAAGGGTAAAGAAAATCGTAGCTGACAAATTAGGAAGGGATCAGTCAGAAATTACAATGGAGTCCAGTTTTGCCAATGACTTGGGTGCTGATTCTCTAGATACGGTAGAGCTTATTATGGAATTCGAGAAGGAATTTGAAATTAATATTCCGGACGAAGAAGCTGAAAAGATTCAGACTGTAGGGCAGGCAATCAGCTATTTGGAAAACAATAATTAAGAGATTTTTCGCTTCAATGCGTCAAAGCACTATCAGACGGTAGTGCTTTTTTTTTGTTACGGGGCTTTTTTTGATGTTATTTTGTAGTTTTTAATAAGTTCTGAACGTAATTTCACCATGCATAAAAACGCTGTACATGGATTTTGTGGTTTACGTACTTTTGCGAATGGATATTAATGATAGTTCAGCTTCCATATTTTTAAAACCATGGCTATGAAAAGGGTAGTAATAACGGGTATTGGGGTAGTTTCACCTATCGGAAATGATATTTTAAGCTTCAAGGAAAATTTGTTTGCCGGTAAAAGCGGTGCTGCTAAGATTACAAAGTTTGATGCAGGACAATTTAAAACTCATTTTGCCTGCGAAGTGAAAAATTTTAACCCAGATCTTCGTGTTGACAAAAAAGAATCCCGCCGCATGGATTTATTTTGTCAATATGCCATGTATGCTACTGACGAAGCTATGGAACAATCAGGTTTGCTATTGGATAAATTAGATGTTGATCGCTGCGGTGTAATTTGGGGATCTGGTATAGGCGGCTTGAAATCATTGGAATCTGAAATTCAAGATTATGCTAAGGGTTCGGGAGTTCCGCGTTTTAATCCTTTCATGATTCCCAAAATGATTTCAGATATTGCAGCTGGTTATATTAGTATAAGATATGGGTTCCGAGGAGTGAATTATGGGACGGTATCCGCCTGTGCTTCATCTACCCATGCTTTGGTTAATGCCATGGATTATATACGTTTAGGGAAGGCGGATGTAATAATTGCTGGTGGATCGGAAGCTGCTGTTACCGAATCGGGTATCGGAGGATTTAACGCAATGAAAGCCCTTTCGGAGCGGAATGATTCACCGGAAACTGCCAGTAGACCATTCGATAAGGACAGAGATGGCTTCGTTTTGGGTGAAGGCGGTGCAGCTTTGATTTTAGAATCCTATGAGCATGCAGTAAAAAGGGGCGCTACAATTTTAGCAGAGATAGTAGGGGGCGGAATGACTGCTGATGCTCATCATATCACAGCACCTCATCCTGAAGGTTTGGGGGCTATTAATGTGATGCGTATGGCACTCAAAGATGCAGGCCTGAATCCTGAAGAGGTGGATTACATAAATGTACATGGTACTTCTACTCCGTTAGGTGATATAGCGGAAACAAAGGCTATATTGTCTGTATTTGGGGAACACGCATACCGATTAAATATTAGTTCAACAAAATCGATGACGGGCCACCTTTTAGGCGCGGCAGGTGCCATCGAAACA
>CAYUZA010000031.1:0-19899 GCA_964449535.1 uncultured Saprospiraceae bacterium | reverse complement strand
AGCTTATACAACCCTGTTTTTGATGGGGCCTTTAAAATATATCTACCTTCTGTAGAATGTAATGCTTCGTAGGATATGCGCTCCCCCAATACTGAGTATACAATTACATCAGCGTGCATATCATTTTTCGAGGCCGTGATGGCAAGAGACTGTCCTGGCCTGATAGGATTTGGAGCTAATGACAACGACACATTTTGAAATGCATCTTCTATGCTGGAAGTAGGTTCGTTTGGATCATAAAATACTTTGGCAGATTGAAGTTGGTCAAAAAGGAAAACATTTTCTTCAAAATCACCCATCGCTATTAGGCCATGCATATCTAGCGATCCTATGAGACGCAATAGATCAATATTTACATCAATTCTCCATTTCCCATCTTCTTCTACTGGAAAAACTGGTAGCTCAACCGGACGATATAATGAATTGCCAATAGAGTGAATGAAAAAACTTTCTTCATTCATTCCTGGCTTTCGTGTTTTTCCTTCAAAAGCTTGAAATATATAGCCAGAAATCCATCCCCAATGCATCGTAGGATTTTGATGCGCAAGTGGATGAACAGGCGGGTATGATGAAGGGTCCAAATGATTGTGCGAGGAATCCACACCCGCGTAAAAACGCAATGATCTAATAGCTCCGGGATTTGGGAGCTGGGCTGTCAAATGCTGTTTACCCTTGTCTACACGAAAAATAAAATAATCTTGATCACAGGATATTTCGTCACCATTGTCCAAAATAAGCGTAGGAAAAGACCCATACCAACTAAATCTATCAATCTTTACACTAGTGCCGGAAGGAGTTTCTAAAAAATCCCCTACTGGTAATTCGACTTCACCAGCGACGTGCAAAAAATCAAGGCTCACTTCTTTATTCTGTGCTAACAAAATTGAGGTAAACACAGATAAGAAAAAAAGCAAAAGTCCTTTGTACTTCATGTCAGATACATTTTTACAAATATACAATAAAAAATCGAAAATCTTATTTCAAAAAGCCCTTATTCCATCACAAATCCGACTCATCATCAGGAGCGATACGGATAACAAGCCCATCTAAATGTTCTTGAATTACTATTTGACAACCCAAACGACTATTATTATGCACGAAGAATGCCTGGTCTAATATGATCTCTTCATCTTCTGACTTAGGAGGTAAATGATTATTGGACTCAATGTATATATGACAAGTTGAACATAATGCCATACCCCCGCAGGTACCTTTAACAGGATACTCAGCCGCTTTCATAAATTCCATCAAATTAAGATTCATGTCGGTGGGAGCCTCATGCTCTGAGGATACACCTTTTCTGTCAATAATGGTAATTTGAATCAAATCTTTCATATGCCCTCTATTCCCGTAACAGTAGTGTATTTAAATGAAACTTTTTTATCAGGATATACTATTTTAAATGCGGATTGTACCATAAGAGTACCCTCATGAAACCCGCATAAAATCAATTTCAATTTGCCAGGATACGTATTAATATCGCCAATCGCAAAAATTCCAGGAATATTTGTGCTGTAGTCAAATGTATTTACTACAATAGCATTTTTTTCGATCGCAAGACCCCAGTCCGCTATAGGTCCTAGCTTTGGGGACAAACCAAAAAGGGGAATAAAAAAATCCGTTCCCCTGAAAAATCGCCCGTGCTCATCGTGTTCAATTTCGACTGCAGACAGCTCTCCCTCACCTGCTAGACCAACAACTTGTGCTTGAGTGATTAATTCAATTTTGCCGGATTCATGAAGGCTCATTACCTTTTCAACTGAATCCAAAGCACCTCTAAATTCACTGCGCCGATGAATCATAACCACTTTGCGCGCCACTTCTGACAAAAAAATGGTCCAGTCCAACGCAGAGTCACCTCCACCAGCGATTACAACGGTCTTGTCCCGATATTTTTCAGGATCTTTTATGATGTAATCTATACCCTTATCTTCCCAAAGATCAATATGCTCAATGGGTGGTTTTCGAGGCTCAAAGCACCCCAAACCTCCAGCGATCGCAATCACAGGAGCATGAATTATGGTGCCTTTATTTGTGGTCAAAGCAAATCGGCCATCAGGCAGCTTAGACAAAGTTTCGGCCCTCTCTCCAAGGGTGAATGTTGGTTTAAAGGGTTCTATTTGCTTCATTAGCGAATGTACCAAATCTCCAGCTAATACCTCAGGGTAGCCCGGAATATCGTAGATAGGTTTTTTAGGGTAAATCTCGGTTAATTGTCCCCCGGGTTGAGGGAGAGAATCTACCAAATGGCAGCGCAATTTTAATAAACCAGCCTCAAAGACGGCAAACAAACCCGTAGGTCCCGCTCCTATTATTAGAATATCTGTTTCAATCATTTAACTTGTAAACTACATTAGAAAAGACAAAAGTACTACCGCTCGGTATTAAAGCATATGACGCCAATCATTTGCCGCTAAATACGGCGGATCTTTTTTCTACAAATGCAGCAGCACCTTCTTTAAAATCTTCCGTAGCGGTACAATGCCCAAACGCTTCTATTTCAGAGGCAAACCCATCCACACCTTCCGAATAATACGCATTCACACAAGAAATGATCTTTGAAATAGCTATTGGCGCCTTTGTTGTAATTTTCTCAGCAAGCTTAATGGCCTCTGACAACAATTCATCGGAATTTACCACGCGGCTGACCAGCCCAAATGCGAGTGCTTGGCTGGCAGTCATCATATCAGCGGTCATAAGATACTCCATGGCTTTAGATTTACCTATAGTCTGAACTAACCTTTGAGTTCCACCATACCCTGGAATGAGGCCCAAATTGACTTCAGGCTGTCCAAATTTTGCCTTCTCCGAGGCTATACGAATATGACAACTCATGGCAAGCTCGCACCCTCCTCCTAGTGCGAACCCATTGACAGCCGCAATTACGGGTAGTGACAAGTTTTCAATGCTTGAAAAAACCTTGTGACCAAATTCTGCCATAGCTTTACCCTGCTCTGCATCCAAACCAAGAAACTCTTTAATATCAGCCCCAGCGGCAAAAGCTTTTTCCCCACTGCCTGTGATTATAATTGCAGCAAGATCGGCATATGTTGTATAACCCTCCGTAAAAAAATGATGCAATTCTTTCATCATTTCCTGGTTAAGTGCATTCAGCGCTTGCTGCCGGTTAAGTGTGAGAATACCCACTGAGCCGCGCTGTTCTAGCAATAATGTTTGATACATAACTAATTTTTCGAGGTAAAGAAATTCCCAATTTTCTGAATTATAATAATCAAATCTTCAGATAATGCCAAACGCCACGCAAAAAAAAGATAAACTACACTTAAAACAATAGACTTGAATACAAGTTCGTACAAAGGACTAAAAATTGCCGGCCACCATACAACGCTACCATATGCCAGGAATGCAGTCCCAATCGCTTTTAATGTATTTGTTGTGAATGGCTGCATATCCATTCGAATCCAAATAAATACGAATTTCGCCATATTGTACACCATCAATGATATGGAGGTAGCCATAGCTGCTCCCAAAATTCCAAATCTTGGAATAAAGAACAGATTCAAGGCAATATTGCTCACAGCCAAAAGTAATACCGTTGCAAAATTGAAACGAAAGTGCTTCGAATAAGCAATAATTTCGTTGTTTATTCCGGTAGCCATATCAAATATACGGGCAGCACCTAACAATAAAATGACTGCTTTCATGCTTGAAACATCCATTTCATCAGGCAACAATGCTAAAAGTGGATCCAAACATGCCCACATCCCGGCATAAATCCATAGGCCTGGAATCAATAAATTAATGGAGCTTTTTTGATACACTTCTTTGATTTTGAACATATCCGCACTCGCCCAAGCCGTGGCAAGCACAGGTGCACCTATGGCAATAATAGCGTTCATGGGTATGGCAATGGTTTGGGCAATGGTTGAGGCAATCCCAAAATCTCCATTGTGCTCCAGTCCCACCATGGTAGATACCATTACAGAATCAATTCTGAAAGCAATGAGCGTACCCAAGCTACCAAATAAACTATACATGGCAAATGGTAGCATTCCAGACCATTTTTTGCCATCCAGGTGGCTGCCTACCCAGCTAACTTTAAGTTCCCCAATGGCATAAGTATATACTACATATAAAATTGCCATCAATAAAAAATTGGCGGTGATTCCATATGTCAAAATATCAATACCTGCCAATTGATAATGAATCAATAAGATCAAAATAGGCAAACTTATCTTGATAAGGTTTTGAAATATTGCCGGAAATAGAATTTTATGAAAATTGGATAAGTATTGATTAAATAACCACCCTATACTCATGAAGAAAATTATCGGTAAGGAAAGCCATATATAGTGCTTAATGAGTGGATCTTTTGAAAAATACATTCCTGCATGAATTTCAAGCCACTCCAAAACTTCCCATCCCCACCACCACCCGACGCATAATACGATAATACAAGCCAATAAAACTATTTTGAGCAACATTCCCAAAAAGCGGGCTTTATCTTGATGATTGTCCCGAAATAAGGGAAAATATTTAATGGCTACGCTTTCGAAACCCAATAATGCAAAGGGGTACAAAAAAATAGAAAAATCAATAAGCAATCTTGCTAGACCGTATGCCTCCCTATCCAGCGGATAAATAAGTATGGTACTCATTGTTCCGATTAATACACCTGTAAAATGTACTATTGAGTAATGAATGCTTTTTCGCTGGATTAGGCCCATTTTAATGGAAATCTTTACGTAAAGTAAAGGCGATTTATGGAATTCTTCGTTTTTTTACCCAACAAAGGCTAAGCGTTACGTTCTTTCAGACTTCTCAATTATGCTTTACTTGATTAAATGATAGATTTCTCACATCTCATTAACGAAAAAGAAGGTTTTCAGTTATATCAGCAACCTCTCCATATATTATATGAAGACGATTATCTATGCGCTGTCTACAAACCACCTGGATTACTGATGCATCGCACCCCCATTAGTCAAGATAAAGTGTTTTTATTGCAATGGGTCAGACAACAATTGGGGCATAAAATCTATACTGTTCATCGTCTTGACAGAGGCACTTCAGGGGTTGTTTTATTTGGAAAAACACCGGCAATAGCCAGCCTCCTCGGACAGGCACTTGAGCAGCAGCAAATACATAAAACTTATTTGGCAGTGGTCCGAGGATGGCTTTTGGATTCAGCAACTATTGACTATCCGTTGCAAGATTTAGAAAGTGGGCAAATGAATGCAGTGACGGCAAATACTCATTATTGCTGTCTGGGCAGAAGCGAAATAGATCATCCTATTGGAAATAGATACCCCACTGCCCGATTTTCTTTGGCTGAAATAACGCCCACCACAGGTAGGCGACATCAGATTCGAAAACACTTTGCCCATATTCGTCATCCTATTATTGGAGACAAACGGCATGGAGATGTGAAGCACAACACGTATTTCAAAAACAACTTTTCCATATCACGAATGCTGCTACATGCTCAATCCATCCGTTGCACTCATCCCGTAAGTGGAGTCCAGCTCTGTATTACCTCCCCGCCAGATCTTGTATTTCAATCTGCCTGCCAAATATGTGGTTTAGCTCTTCAATAAACATGATTGAGCTGAAAGGAAATACCATTTTACTGGCTAAATTCCTAACGCTTTACCCAAAGCTATTAAAATATTTACCTACTTAATTTTGATTTTCTTGGTCAGGCTCACTTTGCGGATCCGGATACCACAATGACCAATCTATCCATGCAAGCTCTGTCATGTTTGCCGGGTGTATTGGACGCTTGTACCAAAGCCAAACAAATCCTGACAACCGCATGCCTATATGATCTGCCTGACCCATTGGCAAAAACTGACCGTCAGGTTGGCCATAAAATCGGACCGTTTCCACCTGGTTGTCACCGAGCCACACTTTCATAGTGCCGGATTTTTTCTGATTTACTCCTATTAAGGCTTGTTGGGCATCGCGAGCGTAATAAATGGTTTGTGCATTGCCGAGTACATGTACCTGACGAACTTTTCCAGCTTCAAATGACACTTCCAATTTTTTTCCGGCAATCTGATCATAATACAAAGTATCCTTGCCCATAATCACTAATGATTCTGAGAGCATCCATATCCGATGAATCTTGCCATCCTTGGCCTTAAGTTGAATAGTGTCCCCTGTAAACTGCGTACTATCAGACCATAGCACAGGCGATTGAAAAAGCGTAATTAAAGAATCCTGCACATTAAAAACTAAAGAGTCGCACCAACCCCTAACATCCTCTCGAAATATCTGAACATTCCCATACATGCTGATTATTTTGATGCTATCTTTTTGCATTGAATCCTCAACAATTCCATCCATATCACCCACTTCTTTCTCGACTGACTCAAGCTGTTTTTTCTGAGTATTGGATGGGATTTTACTAGAAATAAGCGTGTCAGCTGATACATAAAGATATCGATTGTCGAGCTCAATCATCAAAAGGGGGCGCCCTCCATAAGCACGGGCATAATCCTTTTCTTTATGCTGTTCTAGCACGGACGAAAAGATGTTCAGGTTTTGAGCAGTATCTCTAAATATCACTTTTCCTGAAGCTATTCCTAAGCCAGAATCATCGTCAAACTTTAGATCGTCAGATTCCAATATTTGCGCTTTATCAACAATCCTAGATCGGCCTTCAGACCGAAACCGTTTATTCTTTTTGTTATAAATCAACCACTCTCCTTCTACTTCTTGTTCCTGGCTTTTATAAACTCCATTTCCAATGAGACTGAATTCATTATTTTGTTGATCCAGATACATGGTATCAGCGCTAGCTTGTGTGTTTTCCTCAAAATAACGGGCCTCTCCCAACAAACTCACATACTGCCTATTGCCATCATATGATATTATTTGAGCTTTGGCCTTTTGGGAATTGCTTTGGTATTGAGGATTTTTATCAAAATAAGCCAGCTTTTGAGCAATATTATAAAAACCTCCTTCTGTGTAGATTTGAGCGCTATCTAATGCAATACGTGTAGGTCCAAGAAACTTTGCAATTTTCAAATCGGTACTATATTGAAGGCTATCTGTTTTTAGTTTAAAATCCGGGTCTGCAATTTCTATATTTTCTTGAAAAAACATATCATCTGAGTCAATAACATACTTTCCAATTTTGCTTCGCATGGTAGTTTTTCCATCACTTAGTGTTGCTCCAAATGAATAACTTGCAATCCTTGAGGCTGCATCATAAAGAAGACGCTCAGTAAATAGCTGATATTCCTTGTTTTGCAAAACAACTCGATTGTCGAGCTCTGCCATCCGAGTGTTGCCATCATAGTGAAGCAAGTCGCTGAATATTGCTAAAGTGTCACCTTGGCGGATAACAACGTTGCCCCAGGCATGCACGAGCTTTCCTTCTAGCGTAGCAGAGTCGCAATAAATATAGGTCTGCTCGTGTTTAAGTACGACCTCTCCATAAAAAAAATCAACTGTTTTATCGGGCTGAACCTGACGTATTGACTTATTCATAGATAATACCTCTATGGAGCTTTCGGGTTGGGTAGAAATATCCTGCCCAAAAATGTCGAGCATCCCAAATACTGAGACTGCAAGCCACAGTATTAATATTTTTATTAATGACTCGTTCATTTGTTTATCTTTTACTTATGCCCTTTTTCATCAAGTATAAGTTCTGCTGCTTTTTCTCCCACCAAGGATCCTATAGCAATTCCCATTCCACCCATTCGTATGGCAAGAGCAATTCGTTCACTATGCCAGTCAATTATAGGCTTTTTAACCTGCCCTACACCCATAATGCCACTCCACTCATATTCAATACCAACTTGCTGATTGGGCAAAATATGATTAGTCAATAACGAAACCAGATACTCCCTAACTTTTGCCGAATGGCCAAAAGTATCTGTCGACTCACCTTCAAAATCCTGGTGTCGTCCTCCCCCAATCAGAAGTCGGTTGCCAATGGTGCGCCAATATACGTAACCCCTGTCAAGGTGGAATCCAGCATTACTTTGTAAAGGCCGCTGCAATAGCTGCGTAACCAAAACTAAATTGCGCGCAGGAAGGATATCAATATCCTTAAACCACCGTGCAGCAAAACCGTTGGTCGCAATCAATAGATTTTTGCCCTTAATAGTAGCACCAGGCACTCTGCAACGCACATGAGACATATCTTCATCTATGACCTGCACATTGGCCCCAAATAGAAATCTAATTCCCTTTGTTCGCGCCATTTCCAACAAATGTTGCATCATTTTACCTGGGTTCAAGACCCCCTCTTCATTATTTATAAAAGAGCCGAACAGATCTGAAAATCCCATTTTATAACAAAGATCAATATCAATGGTATAAATATTTTTCTTACCTAAAAGACGAGATACCCGGTCATTTATTTCAGGCAACTTCCCTGCATAAAAACTCCAATCCTGCTCATTTTGAAAAACCTCAACTCCTCCTGCATGATTGTAATTCAATCTACTATCACCCAATCGAGAACGCAATCGATCCAAACCATGCCAACGCATCAGTAGGGTTTCGCTAACCACCGACTCATCCATGGATTGTAAATCATCCCAAAGCTCAGAAACGCTACCAAAACAGGCAAATCCAGCATTTCGGGTACTGGCACCACTAGGCAAAAATCCACGCTCTAAAACCAAAACATCCTTAGCAGGGTCTTTTTCTTTGATAGAAATTGCAGTGCTGACACCCACAATGCCCGCGCCAACGATGATTACATCTGCATCGTACAAAAAACTTTCTCTTTCCCAGAATGACATCTGGTATTTTCTAGTCCAGTCGGGTGTATTCATATGATTTACAAAGGTAATCAATTAAACATTGTATGCTAAGTACTCATGTAAAGCTGTACGTTTTGATTATATTTTTACTGAAATTCGCGAAGCAAACCGAAGAATGGTTGTAGTTTTGAAGTTTAATTACATTACATATGTGGCAAAGAATACAAAGTGCTTATTTGATTTTATTTGCGGTAATTTTTTTGGTGTGGGTGGCTTTTGATGTGCCCATAGGCAAACTGGATGAGTTTGATGAGAATACGCAAGCCGCAGCGGCTTCTACTGCCTTGTCTGATGGTGTTTACCAAGCAAACGACTATTCGTTGTTAGCTATATTATCTTTGGTGGGCTCCATTCTGGCGTTATCGGCTGTATTTTTGTACAAAAACAGACCGTTTCAGTCAAAAATGACTTTGGTTTTGATTTTTGTAGGCATCATTTCCAGCATAATAGCATTTTATTTCTTGTATAGAGATATTCAAACTGTGAAAGTGTTATCTAATTCGCCATTTTCACCTTCTTTTGGAGCTTTCGTTCCATTTTTGGGAATTATTTTAGCCCTGTTGGCCAAAAAAGCCATCGATAAAGATGAAAAAATAGTCCGATCTATGGACCGATTACGTTGATGAAATCTAAAGTGAATAAATATCTTCATTTGATTTTATTGGGCTTGGTTATTGTTACAATACCATGTCAACAAAGTTGCAAAAATCCAGTGGGCAGGGATTTTCAAAAGCAGTCCTTATCCAAAAAAGGGATGGTCGTCTCCGCTAATCGCTACGCTACTGAAGCTGGTCTCGAGATTTTGCAGCAAGGAGGAAATGCGATTGATGCGGCTATTGCGGTGCATTTCGCGCTGGCTGTAGCCTACCCCAGAGCAGGTAATTTGGGAGGTGGAGGATTCTTATTGTATCGCGATTCAGTGGGTAATATTCAATCGCTCGATTTTAGAGAAAAGGCCCCTATTCAGGCGCGTCCCGATATGTATTTAGATTCCCTTGGTATGCCTATACCAGAGGTTAGCCAAATAGGAGGATTGGCTGTCGGAGTCCCAGGTTCAGTGGCGGGCATGTGGGAAATGTACTCGTTATTAAAACCCGAATTGCCTTGGGAAAAATTGCTACAGCCGGCCATAAAATTGGCTAGAGAAGGCTTTGCTATTACGGAAGAAGAAGCCAATCGGTTAAATGAACGTCAACTTGCCTTCAAAAAACTTAATCCACCTAATTGTCCTTTTTTAAAAGCCTCTAAATGGGAAGAAGGTGATATTTTAAAGCAGGAGGATTTAGCTATTACCCTAGAACAAATTGCTATAACAGGTAAAAAAGCGTTCTATGAAGGATCAATAGCTGAAAATATAGCCTCGACTGTACAACAGAGAGGAGGAATAATGACTAAAGAAGACCTTTTAAATTATACCCCTAAATGGAGAGATCCTATTCACGGCAAATACGGTCATTACGATATCTACTCCATGGGACCGCCATCTGGTGGAGGTATTGCCTTATTACAAATTGCTGGAATGCTCGAGGCGTTTAGTCCTGACAAATCTGATGCATTATCCCCTTATAATATACATTTATACGCTGAGGCATCTCGCAATGCATTTGAAGATCGAGCGCGATACTTGGGAGATCCGGATTTCGTAAAAGTACCCTCGAATTTGCTGTTGTCACCAAACTATTTAAGGGGCCGAATGGAATCTTATTCGCCTGATAAGGCTGGAAAATCTGAAGTGCCCCCAAGCCCAACGTCCGGTAAAGAATCATATGAAACTACGCATTTTACTGTGGCTGATCATGCTGGTCGATGTGTATCCATAACAACAACCTTAAATTCAAACTATGGCAGCTTGGTATGGGTTCCGGGAGTTGGGTGCTTTCTAAACAATGAAATGGACGATTTTAGTTGTGCACCAGGCTACCCTAACCAGTTTGGGCTTGTCGGATCCAAAGCCAACGAAATCCAGGCCGAAAAGCGTATGCTTAGTTCCATGTCTCCAACCATTGTGACACGCAATGGGGATTTGTTTATGGCTTTAGGAGCACCTGGAGGGCCTACCATAGTAGCATCGGTTAGTCAAACGATCTTGAATGTGGTGGATTTTGACATGGAGTTAAAAGATGCAGTAGCTACAGGAAGATACCATCATCAATGGATTCCTGACGAAATTGTAATAGAGCAAAGTATAGCTACGCCAGATCGCATAAAAGCGCTGGAGGCCAAAGGACACAAAGTGAGGACAATCAAACGGATGGGCTCCGTTAATGTCATCAAAAAACATGAAAATGGTATGCTCGAAGGCGTAGCGGATCCCAGGGATCAGTCGCATGCTCAAGGACTATGAAAATCTGAATCCAAAAACTATGGAGTTTAGACCACCTATGGAGCAACTAAGCGAAAACCCACTGAATGGTAATTTTGGATTTCTACATCGCTATCTTCTTTCAAGTATTTGCGTAATTTGGATAAAAACACATCGAGACTCCTTCCTGCAAAATAATCATCTCGTTGCCATATTTTCATGAGAATATCCTCCCTGCGCACAATATTCCCTTTATTTTGACACAAATAGTATAAAATATCTGCTTCGCGTTGAGTCAGACCCCTGGTTTCTTCTTCCAATTGCAACGAAAGATTTCGATAGTCAAATGTATATTTCCCAACGGCTATACGCATGGGTTCTTCCGTCTGAATTGCCTTACTTCGACGCAAAAAGACTTTGATGCGAAGTACTAACTCTTCAATATTAAATGGCTTAGTTACATAATCATCTGCTCCTGTCTGAAAACCCTCCAGTTTATCTTCATCCATTGCTTTGGCTGTGAGAAAAATAATTGGAACTTCGTGATCAAGTTTTCGAATCAATTTAGCTAAACTAAAGCCATCCATTTTGGGAAGCATCACGTCTAAAATGCAAATATCAAAACCACCTTCTTTGAACAGCTCAAATCCTTTTTCTCCATCTTCAGCCAATGCTACATCAAACTTGTTCAAACGAAGATAGTCACGTACTACTTTTCCAAGATTTTTGTCGTCTTCTACGAGCAATAACTTATATATAGATTCTTCCATATCTTACTTTTGAAAGTTTTCAACTTTATTTAGGTTCTTGCAAAATGGGTAATTTTATGTTGAATATACTTCCTACTCCAGGTTCGCTTTCCACCTTAATCCGTCCTTTGTGTGCCTTGACAATCTCCAAAACGTAACTCAATCCCAATCCAAATCCCTTTACATTATGGGTGTTTCCGGTAGGCACTCTATAAAATTTATCAAAAATTCGTTTTCTCTGATCCGTATTTATCCCAATACCGTTATCCTTTACTTCAACGTATAAATAGCCTGATGTATTATATGTTCTGATCATGATTTCAGGCACTTTATCTGTATATTTAATGGCATTCTCTATCAGATTGTATATTACATTTTCCATGTGCATTTTATCGCCATAAAAAGTATGCTGTTTTGCATCTAACTTAAATTGGATAATACCTTTAGAATCAGAGATAAGGGCTTGGGCCACTTCTGCAGCTTTTCGGATGGTCTCATGGATATCAAAAGTTTCCTTCTCCAATTGAAACTTGTCTTTGTCACTGCTGGCTATGCGAAGAATTCGCTCAATTTGTGTTTTTAATCGGTTTGCTTCTTGTGTGATAATATCAAGATATTCACGACTAAAAGCCTCATTTTTTAAAATATCTGGCTTTTTTATCAACTCGGCCGACACCATTATGGTATATAGCGGAGTTTTAAATTCGTGTGTCATATTATTAATAAAATCCTTTTGCATGTCCGAAAGCTTTTTTTGCCGGAATAAAATATAAATGGAAGTAGCAAAAAAAGCAAATACAAATAATAAAACGAGCGTTGAAAAAATCCAAATGCCCATTTCATTGAGAATAGATGTCACCCTAGTAGGAAATAATACACCAAAATATTTATTATCGTTGTTTATAGGGGGAAAAGATCTGATGTTTTCCCCTCCTAATCCTTCACCCACAAAGCTGTTGGACATGTTTACATAGTTTCCATACACAAGCTTATTATCATAACAATCGTATACCGCATATTCAAAATCAAGATATACATTTCGTTTTTCAAATTCTGAGCGTATTAGGTGCTCTAAAATTTTGATGTCAATATCTGCATTGGTATGCACCACAAAATAATTGGATGATATTTGTTCGACTAAATTGGCGTGTGGAGCATTTATTTGATTGTAATTTAAAATATATTCTCCTACGTTTTGAAGGCTTAATGCAACATTTTGATTGAAAATTTTTTCACGGTTATCAAAGGCTTTTTTAAACCAAAAAAACTGAACTGATCCAATGCCTAATATCGATAGGATGGCAAGGGTTATGATTACACTGAGTGATCGAAGTTGCCGGAACATAAGGCAATTATTTTATAATATAACAATGGTACCACCTAAGGGGTTTAATCCTGTCGGATTTCGTCAAGTCGGTTTTCCGCACGATTCAACGACACTTTAATATTGTTCAACGTTCCTGTAAGAAAATCGTATCGAGTTGTTCGGAAAAAACCACTTTTTGGATCATATATGGAGCTGAATTTTTCTTCTAATTGTTCGCAATCATAGACCAACGGATCCAATTTCTCTTGTTTGCGCGCTGGAGCATTATTTCTATAACTGCTTATTTTACGGCATAAAGTCTTTTTTTGAGACCATAAAGTATTGACTTCGTCGAGTAGTTGTAATTTATTCTGCTGAATGGCCTCATCGTATTCTGGTTCAGTTTCAAGTGAAACTATCTTTTCCTTGTCATCTTTTTTAGTGGAGTTCTTAGACTTATCGGTAGTTTTTGATTCCTTTTCAATTGGCCCTTCTTCAATTACTGCTTTTTCCTCTTCTTGCTGGTTGGTGTTCTTCGGTTTCGTTGGTTCGGTAGCAGATTGAGTTGTTTCATCCGTTTTCTTTTGAGCGGGCACTAATTGTTCTGGGTCTGAATCAAATGATAAAAACCATATTATTCCTAAAAAAATAGCTGCAGCTCCAAACCAAACCGACCGCGGCATTGCGTCGATAAACTGTTTCACATTTTGCATCCAATCTGATCCTGGATGTATTTCTGTTTGAACATCTGTTGTATGCTTTTGCTTACTTCCAGCACTTTGATCTTCCGGAAAAACTACTTCAGATTCAAAAATATCTTCGTGTATATCATCGTATTCTGCTTCTTTAGCAACAACTTCAATGTCAAATTCTTCCTCAGTTGAATCATTTTCGGAGGGAGTATTGAAACCCTGTACTTCATCATGATTGAGCTCATCAACTGAGTTTAAATCAACATCATTGTCTTTAAGTGGAGATGAAATATTCTGAGATGAATGTTCGTTTTCTTCCTCTTCATTTACGATATCTTGAATTGATAAAAAATCATCAGCTTCAGGTCTTTCTAATTCTTCCTCATTATTATCCCCTTCCTCAAATTCAATACCATGCTTAGAATCACCTTCATGCAATTTTTCACTTTCTGCATTAAGATTTTCATTCATGTCAGAAATGACCTCAAGAGAATCCTGGTGTGTTGTTTTATCCTGGTCTGTAACACCCGCTGATGTTTCTTGTAGGCTTTCATGTTCAGCAACTGTACCCGTTACATGGGGACCTATAACCGAATCTTCAGGATCAGGGTATACAGTCAATCGTATCCTTAGTTTAGATCCTATTGACTCCACACCGCTTGTTTTTGGATCATTCAATTCGTCCGCTTCAGACGGGACGTCTAATTGCTTTACATCCAAAGACATTAATTCAGATGTCTCTACCTTGAGCTCATCGGGTGCTTCTGTTTCATAATCATCAAACGGAAGTACCGTTCTTACACCCATTGGTTCTATTTCATTATCAGAAATCTTGTCCTTGGGCTTATTAAAAGCTAAGAGCTTTCTCTTTTCAGTATTTTCACGTTTCACTAAAGCAACAGGTAGCGGCAAATTAAAAAATTGCTTTGCTTCATCTAAAAGCGCTTCCCTGTCTTTTGAAATAAAACCAGGATGAACAGGGGCTTCTATGATCTCAGCTACCATTACTGCATGGTTTTCTGAGGAATGGCTGTGCTGCAAATGACCTAGCAATTTGGCAGCGAGAGACTGAGCATCTAAGTCCTCTCCAAATAACTGTAACATCACTGTCTCTCCTACCGCACTCTGTAAATAATCTTGTGTACAAACTAAAGTATCACCGCGATACAGCGGCACAATTCGCTTCGAGCAAATAGGTAGAGGAACTTGTTGCCCTAATTGTTGCTTGTAACTAACCAAATGGGCGGACTGATCAACATCTTCTTTTGTCAAGATATTTTCCATATAATCAGTATGGTCAACCGTCAACATTTGCCAACGCGAATCTTCTGTAAAATAAGAACCAGAAGTACCTTTCGAATTATAACGATACCATTTTATATCCCCTACCCAGACTAAATATAACTTTTCATGTCTAATCAGACCTATGGAAGCACATGATAGTCGATCTTCTTTTTCCAAAGCAACATTTGAAGAGTGACACAGTTGTTGATGTGCTTGCATCAAATATTTTTCAAGTAAGTCAATTAAACCCTGATCATCTTGGGGCAAATCTATAGTCTGATCAAATAACTGCTTTATTACCCTGGATAAAAATTGCGAAGCGTTCAGTTTGCCATTTTCTGATTGTGGGCTGGAGGCAAGCATCAATAATACGCCAAAATCGCCAAGTCCAATTTCATCTGGTGAATGCAGCCAATCATTTGCTGCGGGATCCATTCCTATCAGCGGAGATAAAAAAGCACCAGAATGAGCGGGTAAAATGCCCGCACTACATCCTATTCTGAGCTTTTGAACTTCCGGCATACTTAGACGGCACTCATTCAAAAATTGAAAAGAATGAATGCAGCACAAATATAAATAACTTATATAATATATAATAAAAAGAAAGGACTCAGGATTTGATCAAAAAAAAATCCCTCCCGGAAACCAGGAGGGATAGATCCCAAAATTAAGCAGATTATTATAACTGAGTTATTTCTATTATAGTCGCACCATTTTTTTAACAGCGCTTGCTTGACTAGTTTTTAATTCGTAATACAATACACCGCTCAAGCCATTTAAAACATGGCTTTGGAGTTCCAGCTCTTGATATCCCTTTTCAAATTGTCCTTGTACTTGATGAATCAATTTTCCAGCAATATCATAAATATTTAATGTGGCTTCACTAGCTTCTGGAAGTACGAATCCAATTAAAGTACTACCCGAGAAAGGGTTAGGTTTGTTTTGGAACAACTCAAAAGAAGGAGCCTCCATTTGTTTTGGATCATTGAACATTAGTTTGATGTCACGCGCTGGACCTTTCAGGTCATCATAAGCCTCTGCACCGGTAATCGCTGAATTAATCTGCAACATTTCACTAAGCTTACCATGTGTATTAGCTCTGAAAATAAGCGTAAACAAAATGTCATTTTCCAAAGCACTTTTTGCCTCAGGAGCATTCCAGCTCATTGTCATATATCCGTTTTCCCAATTATTCAACCCTAAATTTTCATCCGAAATAGACAATACACCTTCATTATAACCTACCCAATCTAATGAGTTAGGTAGCGATTGTAAGGTAAATTGGAAACCATAAAATTGATGAAAATCACTTGAGGTAAATGATATTTCAATTAATTCGCCTGGTTTTACAACTCTATCTACCGCTTCAAACATTAAGCTTCGGTTTCTGCTTTGATTGCCCATTAGCTGAGTACTATTAGGTATTGCATTTGCATTAACATCACCCATCTTAATGGCTACAAAATCTAAATTAGGCATTTGTCCCTGGAAATTTTCTACCAAAAGCGATTCCTTATAACTTTCTTTCAAGGGATCGGTTGGATCATAGAAATTGTAATCCTTTGGAATAAATCTCCAAGATGGCGCATTAGCAAATTCCTCGATTTTTCCTAATATCAGTCGACGCATTTCTACAAGGTCAGCACCGGTAATCTGACCATTACTGTTCACATCTGCTGCAATGATTTTGTATGGGCTATCAAGCGATTGCATCCCTAAAATATGCTGTTGAATCCTAAGAATATCAGCTGTAGATACTCCATTTGCGGGTTTATCTAATCTCATAGGCGTAACAGTAAAGGTTGATCCTCGAGAAATACTGTCAAACTCATAGGATCCTTCGTCACCAGTTTTATACATGCCCGTTATTTGACCTTGCAGGTAAACTTCAACTTTCTCCACCCCTATTTCCATTTCAGTCATCAATTTGCCCGCTATACTTCCGCCGCCACCATTTCCGAGACAGTTAGCACCCGCATTATTTTGTACTATAAGCGTTGTTTCACAGAAATCCCAATTGCCATCCTGGTCGCCAACCCAAATTCTAACAAAATTAGAACCTAAATCATCACAAGTAAAGGTTGCCATAGACCCAGCCGAGCTAGGCGGAGTAGTACCTGGTGCAGTGAATGGTGAACGTTCTATGCGGTAGGTAAGATCAGGCCTTGGTGTGCAATTGTCATAGCTACCAGCGTTGAAATTAACCGCATTTATATTAACCATACCTGATGTCATTAAGTCTATGATAAGATGGTGACATACAGGAGTAGGTTGCTTACAGTCTCTGACAGTAACAGTAGATGTGCAGGCATTAGTGTTACCACAGCGGTCTTCAACAATGAAACGAACACGATGAGTGCCCACCGGAAAATTTCGAGTTATTGAAGAAGTGTTGCCCACAAGTGTGATATCATTTCCATTGTTTTCATAGTATTCCCAACGCCATTGTAAATCCTGGGTGCGCGTACAATCATCTTCCGCACTTGCACTTACAGTCAACACCTCTCCTATTGAACAATTAGTTTGGAAAGAACAAACCTCTTGGTCTTGGCTACAAGTAATAGTTGGGGCAACCGTATTCTGAATTTTAATCACTTGAATGTGTTGGTGCGTATACTTGGACATAGGTTGTCCTGGGTTTTGCTCTACAGCACACCAATCGATAAGTGTCCATTCACGCAATATTTTATAGCATGCGCTGTCTTGGAAAGTAAATACATGATCTTTGTAATTCACACCCACTTGAGTACATGCATCATCTGTGTATTGAGGTCTGTCATAGAATCGATTTTGTTGACGGTTGTCCTTGCACTTCGTAACTTGAACACCCTGAGTCATTTGGCTCAGTATAGCTGGCGTCAGCTCGCTAGACGGATTTTCTGTACAGAAATTAGTCAACATAATATCACAGGGCCAGACAATAGATTGAGGTAAGTATTGAGTATTATTTTCTACCCTTATGATCTGCTGACATTCGGCAACCCGATTATTTCCAAAGCCCTCTGCACGGAATGTACGCGTTACAGTTCCTGCTCCACAGGCAGTAAGATTAATGTCCGACTCATCCTCTATAAATACATCGCAATTGTCATATGCATAACCGTCTTGACCCACAGACTGACCATTAATGATAATAGGATTACGAGGTTCGCCGGTATTTAGATTAGATACTTTTCCGAATACGCTCAAGTCATCCAATGGGAATCCGCATTGTACAGTGATGTTTGGAGGACATTGGATTTGAGCAGGAAGTTTGTCCTGCACTTCCAAAGAAACCATACAGGTATTTGAATTATCATTTTGATCTGTCACACGAAGTATTACCATAACTGGAGGAATTTCTGAACCTGTAACGTCAGTACAACAAACTTGAACATAAGATTTAAAGTCGTTTTCTGTATCACAATCATTCTCTTCCATACGCTTCACCTCTATACTTTTAACGCTACAATTATCATAGCTGCCGTCATCAAATGATTGCCAGCCAACTCTCGACGTACCCCCGCTTCCTATAGAAACTGTGGTAAAAGTGCGACATATAGCTATTGGGGCAATTTCATCACGAACCACAATGGTCTGTGTGCAAGACGAAGTGTTTCCGCAAAGATCCATGGCTTGATAAGTTATTACATTTTCACCGGGCTGAAAACCAGATACTATACCTCCCTGAAAATCAGGAATATATTGATAATTAAATATCAAATCCAATCGAACCGACCCAGCAGGCGAGCAATTATCGCTTAAAGACGGTTTATCTAAAAATAAATGCTGTGCACATGAATTTACAGAAGTACTCACCTGTCTGGTTGGTGGGCATTGAATAATTGGTGCCTCAATATCTTTTAATACGATGAGCTGAGTACAGACTTTGTCGACATCTTCACCGCAAAACCAATCGCTTATCTTCCATTGACGAAATATTTTACGCTCACCTTCACAAAGACCGGGAAGAACCAAATCTTCATAGCCAACTTGTAAATTACAGTATTGAGAAGCAGCCAATGGATCAAGTTCTGTACCATTATAGGTAGGGTAACCAGATTCAGAAGGATGAGGATTACCATTGGCATCTCGGGTCCAATTTCCACTACAAGATAGAGAAACCTCATCAACAGGACATGAAACTAAGTCTAGATCAGGTCTGTTGATGGATATATTAACAGTACAGGTATCTCGCATACCTACATGATCTACAGCAACCCAAGTCTGAGTAATCACAGAAGTGATGCCACGCGCATACTCATTTCTGTTTTGATATAAATAATGATAAATATTACGACGCATATTATCAGCATTGGGCATAGGCCAGTGAAAATTGGTGCTTGTCATTCCACCAAACATCACGAGGCCTTGGCCGTGTTCCATTTCAACCAGAACGTCTGCTCCTGTTGATGGATTTCTCAATAACACAGTGGCATTCATACCTGGCGGGCATATAATCGCATGATTAAAGTAATTACCAGTGTAAGGACCTGCAGCAGGTAATGCCGGACCTGAAAAAACCGGGTGTAACACCTGTACAGATTCGGCAAAAGTGCCAAAATTCAAAACATTGCCATATCTTAATTGCACGCCATTAAATCCTAGGTCTATATCCCCTCCTTCATTTGGTGCAGCGTTTAAAAACAAGGCTCCTCCCTGGGCTACCCAATTTTCAATCAATGAGCGATTGTTTTCTATAAATGCTGCAAATTCGATAGCGTTATCATCTCCTCCATCAATGTATACAAAGCCATATTGATTATTAAAAATGGAAGATGCGTTTACACTATAATTAAATTTATTCCAATTGCTAACGCCAAATAGATCATCAAAGGCA
>CAYUZA010000030.1:15951-19921 GCA_964449535.1 uncultured Saprospiraceae bacterium | reverse complement strand
TTGGGTTGAGCAGCAGCGACAGATGGATTTGTGTCCATGTATTCAATAATAGGAGAAATGAAGTCTTCTGTTACTTCTACATCTGAATTAAGTAATACGTAGTATTCTGCTGAAAGATTTTTTAACGCTATATTATACCCTTCGGAAAAGCCATAATTTTTATCTAGAGGATCAACCGTAATATGTTTGAATTTTGAGTTTAGTAGGTCTAAGCTTCCATCATCACTTTTATTATCTGCTACTAAAATGCGGTATAAATGACCAACATTATGGTATAAGGTAGGCAAAAATTTATCCAAATAGGTTTTACCGTTGTAATTAAGGATAACAACGACTGCTTTTTCCATTAGTTAACCTTATGGGTGATGATAAAGGAAGAATCGATTTTGGATAAGATATTTTTTGCTACTATTATATCTTTATTTATCTGTTGCTTTAGTAATTCAATATCATCAAAATGTTGATCTTCTCGTATTAAATTTACTAATTCTATATAAATGTTTTTGTCATAAAGGTCGCCATCAAAGTCAAAGCAATGTAACTCTATTGAATTTGCAGGCTGATCTTTAATAACAGAAGATTTTTTACCAATGTAGACAGCGCCTTGAATGATTTTATCATCGATATGAGCATACGCAGCGTATATGCCAGCGGTTGGTATTAATTTTTTAGGATTCGAAGGTAGAAGATTTGCTGTTGGAAATCCAAGGTCTCTGCCAATTTTTTGGCCGTGAATTACTTTTCCATGAATAATATAATGATGACCAAGCATTTGGTTGGCTTTTTCAAGCTGAGTATTTTCTAACGATTTTCTAATTTTTGTAGATGATACTATTATTTCATCCACCATTTCAGCTGAAATTTCCTCTACTCTGTAATGTAATCTCTCCGAATGCCACCTCAAAAAATTTATATCTCCATTTCTGTTTAATCCAAATCTGTGATCATAACCGATTACGATAATTGATGGATGAAATTGTTGTACAATGAATTTCTCAATGTATTCATCTGCACTTATTTGTGAAAATTCTATGGAAAATGGAACCACAAAAATGTTTGATATTCTTAGTTTATGAAAAAGAAAAAGTTTCTCTTCCAAAGTAGTAAGTAATTTTAACTCACTGTCATTGGGATAAATAATTTGTCTAGGGTGAGGTTCAAAGGTTATCAATGCGTAATCTGTGCCCTCTGCTTTTGCCAAATTTATAATTCGCTCAATGAGAGCTTTATGGCCCAAATGTAAACCGTCAAAAGATCCAATAGTAATTATTGGGTGTATAAGCGTATTTGCTTTTTCTAAGTCTTTGGCTGTGTTCATAAGAAACTGCAAATTTACATTTTATTCTTTAAACGTACTTTTTGCATTCTGCTGTATTTATAGTTTTCTCTTACTTTGATAAGTTTCACATTATAATTTATTTGTACTTTTGCATTGTTCATCTGGGGGTGCCTATTTCTAAATTGAAATGAAAAACAGGCTGAGATTATACCCTTTGAACCTGCCTGGGTAATACCAGGAAGGGAAAGTGATCGGCTTATATTTTGTCGTATTCAATTTCCTTGTTTTTTACTATATTGATTATTAGTCACTTATTAAAACAAGAGAATGTGAAAAAGTTATTTTACTGCATTGTATTTATTTATTTAGTGTCTTCTGGTATTTACGCCCAAAATACCGATACATTGTTTCTTAAAATAATTGATGATCACGGTGCCCCTATTTCAGAGGTATTGGTAAAATTGGATTTCTCCTCTGAGTTTCAGTATACGAATAATATCGGAATTGCTAGGATTCCAACTACACTTGGAAATCATCGGTTGGATTTGTTTCACTTAATGTTTAAAGATACTACAATATTTATTGAAATGGACAGTAATGTATCTAACATTGAGGTTGTTATGAATTCTAAAGATTTTGTTTTCAATGCCGTGGAAGTAATCTCCACATGGTTACAAGAAAATGATCCTTTTACGTCTTCAAATTTTGATAAAAAAGAATGGAATAGGTTAAATACAGGTCAAGATGTTCCATATATGTTACAATGGAGTCCATCTGTTGTAGCTTCATCAGATGCTGGTGCAGGAATTGGATATACAGGTATGAGTATTAGAGGTTCAGATCCTACCAGAATTAATATTAGTATTAATGGTGTACCCGTAAATGATTCAGAGTCTCAAGGTGTTTTTTGGGTGAATATGCCTGATTTCAGTTCCTCTGTTGATGGGGTACAGATTCAGAGAGGGGTTGGATCATCTACTAATGGTTCAGTTGCATTTGGTGGAACAGTTAATATGAGTACACAGTTTCTCCGCCGTGAAAGTTATGCATCTATTTTAGGTGGTTTTGGTTCTTTCGGAACGAGAAGATATTCTGCGCAGTTAGGCACGGGTTTGCTACGTGAAAAATATATTTTTGAAGGTAGAGTTTCTGGCATATCTTCCAATGGATATATTGACCGCGCTTCTTCAGACCTTTCTTCTTGGTTTTTTAAAGCAGGATATTTAGGTAGGAAAAGTGTGTTTAAAATAATTGCTTTTTCTGGCAAAGAAATTACGTATCAAGCGTGGAATGGTTTACCATTTCAGTATATTTCTAATCCTGTTTTACGAACATATAACCCTTCTGGTTTGAAGTCTGATGGCACATTTTATGAAAATGAAGTTGATAATTACCGTCAATCCCATCTCCATTTAATACATCAACACGCCTTTTCTAAGACTTGGACGATTAATACTACTTTTCATTATACAAGAGGTTATGGTTATTTTGAACAATTTCGCAACCAAGATCGATTATCGAGGTACAAATTGGATAATATTATTATTGGGGACACAACTTTGAGTAGAAGTGATCTGATCCGGAGGCGTTGGTTAGATAATCATTTTGCCGGACTTATTATAAATTCTCAATATGAAGTAAATAGACATCGCGTAAATGCGGGCGTTTCATACAATGTTTATACAGGGGATCATTTTGGTAAAGTAATTTGGATGCAGTTTGCTGGCAATTCAAATTACGACCATAATTATTATTTCAATAATGCGCTAAAAAGTGATGCTTCCGGTTTTGTAAAATACTCTTTCCAATTGCATCCCAATTTATCCTACTTTACAGATTTGCAAATTCGTTCTGTATACTATAAGTATGCAGGTGACAATAATGCCGGCATACAATTTAATGGTAAGGAGCAATTATTATTTTTTAATCCAAAAACAGGTGTATATTTTACAGATCACATTCATCATCACGCCTATGCATCTTTCGCAGTCGGATCAAGAGAGCCTAATCGAGATGATTTTACAAACACTACAGAATTAAGTATGCCTAATCCTGAGTTTTTGTACAATACCGAATTAGGGTATAAATACTCCAATTCAAAATGGCAATGGCAGACTAATTATTATTTAATGTATTACAGAGACCAATTAGCACTTACAGGCAGAATTAATGATGTTGGAGCGTTTACACGTGTCAATGTTCCTTATAGTTATAGAACTGGTATAGAATCTTCAGTTGCAGTAGACTATGATAAAATTTTTGGTCAGTTGGCTTTTACATTAAGTAGCAATAAAATCATTCAATTTACGGAATATATAGATGATTGGGATAATGGAGGACAAATACCTATAATACACAACAATACAGATTTGGCACTTTCTCCTAATGCAATCGGTCATATCATGGTTGGTTTAAGGCCCATTAATTTTAAAATTAAGAGTTTTGATTTTAAACCCGAATGTATAGTTATGTCAAAATATGTTGGTAGTCAGTTTCTAGATAATACCTCAAATCCCAATTCTAAATTAGATGCTTATTCATTTACTGATTTAAGAATCCATGTACCCATATTTTACAAAGGAATGAAACGAGTAGAATGCAGATTTTCAATCAACAATCTGTTTAATGCTCTTTATGTAAGTAATGGCTGGAATTATCGCTATCAATCTCTCGAATATAATCCAGTTCCGG
>CAYUZA010000030.1:0-15941 GCA_964449535.1 uncultured Saprospiraceae bacterium | reverse complement strand
GTGAATCAAATGGTATTTATAATGACACTGGCTTGTTTCCACAAGCTGGCAGGAACTGGTTGTTTAGCTTAGAATGGTTTTTTTAGATTATCTTAGTTCTGTTTGATAAATCGTTTAATGGATTGATTGTTTACACGTAAAAAATAAAGACCAGGTGGTAAAATCTCTATATCAATTAAAAGAGTAAATGGAGTTACTGTTTGTTTACTTATTGGATACATTTTACCTTCAGGTGTAAAAATTATGACTTTATTTTCATCCATTAAAGGATGTTCAGACTTATAAAAAAGTTTGCTTGAAGCTGGGTTTGGGAACAGTAAGCTCTTTTCATCTATGAAAGGGTTAACAGATGTGCTGCCTAATATAAAAAAAGTATCCTTTGAACACGCATTTGCATCTTTTATGGATAAATAAACTATACCACAACCAATATTATTTATCATCGTTCCTGAATGAGTTTCATTATTTGTCTCCCACGAAATTTGATATGGCGGTTTTCCTCCTGATATTTCAGCTTCTAATGAAGCTCCATTATTTAGACAATTTTCGTCATCCACGCTTACTTGTATTTGGATCGCCTCTGGGCTATTGATTTCGTATGATTGGGTGTTGATTTCACATCCTAATGAATCTGTAATCATACAAGTATATTCCCCTGAAGGTAATTGTTCTATTACAGGTCCCAAAAGGCCATTATTCCAATGATATGTATAGGGTGGCTTCCCCCCTTCGGCAAGCAAGCTTAATGTGCCATTTTCGTTGCCAAAACATAAATTGGATTCCTGGAGTAATTTTCTGTAACTCAATGGGCTAGTTGGTCCATCAACAATTAAATTAGTTATCGTACCATTACAACCATTTTGATCTGTTAAGGTAACACCATATGTGCCTGATTTTAGTTCTTTTATCGAATCTTGAAATGCATTTAATAGATAAATTTTTCCGGTAGTCCAATGGAACTCTATAGGTAATTCAGCATCAGAAGCACTAACTCCAATTATACCTTTTTCATCCAAGAAACAGGAATTGCCTTTTAGGACATCCAGATTTATCGAAAGAGGTATTTGAACTGACTGTACTTGAAATGGAGGGAATGAGTGTTTACAATTTTGGCTATCTGTTATGGTAAGCTTGTAAAATCCTGATGATAAATTCTGCAGATTGAGCGTATTTTGCCCAGTATTCCAAAAATATGCATATGAACCTGTTCCACCAGATAATTGTAAACTAATGCTTCCTGAATTGCTTTGTAAGCACTTATTGTTTACAATGTTTATACTGTCAATCCCATATTTTGGCGGCTCGCTTATTATTGTAGAGTCTATAATTGCTTTACAATTTCTGGAATCTGTTGCCGTCACATTATATGCACCCGAGGGTACATTAATTAAGTTTTTTTCTAAACTAAGTCCATTGTTCCAATTATAATAAAGTGGTGGTGTACCTCCTTCTGATCTAAGGTAAATGGATCCATTTCTTCCACCGGGACAAGTTACAGGATCAAGTGCAATTATCTTTAGATTAATTGGTGGTGGAGCTGTAAGTTCGAATGAAGTTTCATTGCTGCAACCTGCTGCATCTTGTATCGTTACCGTGTAAATTCCTGGACCTACATTTCTCAAATTTGATAAAGTATCACCATTGTTCCACCTATATAAAATTGGAGAATCCGCATTTGACACTCTTACTCTTATGATACCATCTAATTTGTCCGGGCAACTGGGCTGTCGTGCTTCTATTAACTGAATTTGTGGAGTCGATAATGGTTGTATTTCAAAAGTAGATATAGCTTCACAACCTATATTATCTTGAACGGTCACAGAATATGCACCTTCTTTTAAATTTGTTCTAAGCGGCCCAAATTCTCCATCAGACCAAAAATAACTATAAGGCTCATCTCCTCTGATTCCCTCTATTTGTAATTTACCTGTAAATTGGCCTGGGCAGGTATTAGGTATTTTTTCAATTAAATTTATTTCAAAGGTTTCTTGTCCTCCTACAAATATAGAGTCAATAGTTACCAAGCAACCTAAATCATCTTGTATAGTTACAAAGTAGAATCCACTTTTTAAATTGTTACCTACTAAAGTTTTGTTGCCATCATTCCAACTCACATTAAACGGCGGAAATCCACCTTGTAATTGAATTTCTATTTTTCCATTTTGTGCACCTTTACAAGTCTCGTCAGTTATAAATATATTCTTAACCTCTAAAGTGCCAGGTACATCATCTACCATACCATTGCAATTATCATCTTTTAGATTACAAGGTATTTCTTCATTGCCAGGATTGATGTTCTTGTCATTGTCATCGCAATCATTACCATTGTTTACGTAACCATTAGGAGGGCTACTCAAACAAGATAAAATAAATATGTTTGGGTTTCCATAACCATCACCGTCTGCATCTAAGAAATATTTGTTGTCTTTAGGTTGTAATTGTAAATCTGAATGAAGCGATATTTCATCCAAGGCCAAATCTCCAAAATTTCCTCCCGGTAAGCCCGTAAATCTAAGTTTTACTACTTTATTGCTATAATTTTCAAGTGACAATTCTTGTCGTTGCCAGTTAGGGTTGTTTAGGTTCATGGAACTCCATAAGGTGTCCCAGGATTGACCTTCATCTATTGAGGCTTCAAAAGTCATGGTCCCTCCCGAAATACCAAATTGATGATAATGAAAACTAATGTCACAGCTTGCTTCTCTTCTTTCCGGAACAAGCAAACATGGACTGATTAATTCAGCAGGATTACTAATAAGACAACTTGGATCGGATGCTTCTACATAAATATAGTTCCCTTGTCCATAAACATCTTGATTAGGCCCGGTTTCTGGAGTGGGAGTAGGACCTTTATGGACGCTCCAATTTAAATCTTGGTCTTGCTTGTTTGTCCAAATGTTATCTGTTTCACAATTTTCACCGCAAGATGATTCACATAATGCTTTATCATCAAATATTGAACGCAGGGAAAAAGGGTGACATAATGTAGTAAAAGGCAGCTTGCAACTATTGTCTGAGTAGGTATTGGAATCGCATTCTGTTCGGAAGTAGATGTCATAATTCATTCCGGGAAGCAGTCCGCCAATAGTTGTTGTATCGCCCGCACATTGCATTGACTGCAATACATGGTTGGTTTGTCCTGCTATATTTTTTTGTCCAGGAACAGCATTTTCTGGTAACACTTCTATCCAATATTTACTACAGTTTACGTTTTTAGAGAATTTAACTTTAACTGAATTGTCTCTTACATCTATGATTTTGTAATCCAATGGCGGGGTACATGCATCATCGTCAAATTTTAATTTTATATGATTTAGTGTACCAATATCACCTTGAGTTTGATCACAGATACCAATGGTCCAAGTTCCCTCAGGTGAGCTTCCATCATTGAATGCTTCCATATTTTCTTCTGGCAGAAAGTAACCAATTAATGAATCTCTGCTTTCCCTAACTGTTTTACATGCTAAAGGTGTAAAAATTAAGCTACGTTCACAATTATGATCCTCTGGGTTTCCAAAGTGTTTTCTCCCAATTCCACCATATTTTACCAATCCTATGGTTTTTCCATTTGGTGAACTTAGTTTAATGTCCAAATCTTCTGGCCAAATATGATCGATAATCAATTTTACCTCTTGCAAATTGATATCGATCCCCAATTGTTTGTTTTGGTAGCCCTCTACCAGTACCTTAAATTCCTGGTATTTTCCAGAAGTGCAATTTCCGTCTAATAACTTTATGCCTAAATCGCAGTTGTCGTTATTATTTTTTATTGAGGTGACAAATGGAATTCGAGTAGACCAATTGCTAACGTTTCCTTGTATACAATATGCCCTAACTTTATAATCGTATGAGGATGCAGATTTTAAATCTGAGATCGTTATATTGTTACTGTAAG
The DNA here is from genome assembly GCA_964449535.1 of uncultured Saprospiraceae bacterium. GTDB lineage: Bacteria > Bacteroidota > Bacteroidia > Chitinophagales > Saprospiraceae > SLDF01. The sequence goes on along the minus strand of CAYUZA010000030.1, from coordinate 12,046 downwards.
CTTTATGATATGTAGTAGAATTAATTTCATTCGAAGTTAGTACTACTTCAATTTCAAAGGAATCAGCTCCTGGGTGATTCCATTGTAAAGTAATTTTATTTGTATCAATGTCTATAATTTTATGGTTTACGGGCAAAGTACATTGACCCACCACGGATAATGACAGGAATAAAAAGGAGATAACTAACGTAAGCCACAATACAAACTGGTTCAAATGCATAATTCAAATATATTAAAACTGCAATTCATGATCAGTTTCCAATAATGCAAATGTCCACGGGTATACAAAAGTAATAAATTAAATTATTAATTTCAACTGTATTTGTTAGTCTTTATGAGTAAAATGGAAATTATTATTTTTTGAATAGGGGGCTGGGGTAAGTACCGTTTGCTGTCATCTTTGCTAGAGCCGATTGTACATCATGTTTATCCTCCTTATAAGTTACTCCAAACCATTTATCGTTAGAAATTATGGTTTTGAAATGGGCTATTTTGTTTTTTATACAATGATCAACAGCAAGAGGGATGAAATACTCACCGCTGGATTCACTCGTTGTTAAATTAGCAAATTGTAAAAATCCTTCTCTTAAAACTGGAAAGATGCTGGGATGAAATCCCCAAAAATTCATCGAAACAACACTTTTTGCTTCAACTTCATATTCAATACCATTGTCTTCATAAATAACCTTTCCATTTTTATCATGTATTTTAGTTCTTTCATGAATTGAAGAAAGATATCCAGATTGATCTACGGTACAAACTCCCCTGGAAACATAACCGTTATCTGAAAGAGTATTGGACAATATATAACCAATTAATCCATGATTTTCTGCATTACATTCTGTTTCAAGAAATGAAGCCATCTTTGTAAAACCGTCTCTTCCATAAAAGTCGTCTGCATTGATTACTGCAAATGGTTCATGTATGTAAGGAGCAGCTACTAAAACAGCATGGCCGGTACCCCAAGGTTTAACTCTTTTGGATTCAATCGATACCTCACCAATTTTAGTATTTACTGACTGATTGACATATTGTATTTCAACCAGGTCCTCAAATTTGGAGCTTATTTTTGACTTAATATCATCTTTGAATTCATCCCTTATAATAAATACTATTTTATTAAAACCTGCTTGTATTGCATCATATACTGAATATTCTATGATGGTCTCTCCACTGGGGCCTACTTCATCTAATTGTTTTAAACCACCATATCTGCTACCCATACCAGCTGCTAATATTAACAATGTTTTCTTACCCATGAATTTTATGATTTATGATTTAATTTTTTTGATCATTAGAAAATGTGGAATGCCAACTTCTTCAAATTGCTCTCCAATTTTGGTGTAATCCAATTTTAAATAAAAAGGGACCGCACTCCATCGGGCATGACAAAATATGGTGTTTTTATTCAGATTTATTGCTATTTCCTCAATATGTCTAACCAGCTTTCTGCCTATACCATTTCCTTGGTAGTCAGGATGAATAGCTACTTGCCTCATTTTTGATTCATTAATACTTGTATGTTGAAGGCTTAAGCATCCTATCAGTTTGCCGGAATTGTAACATCCAATATGTATTTGGTCATATTCCATTTCGATATCCTTTTGGTCATATTCCATATTTAATGGTTTTCTCAATACAAGATATCTAAGTGCAATTGCTTCATCAAAGGCAGGTGTTCCAAATTCAATCACATTGCAGTAAGTTGTCATCGTTACATTTTATTAGCTTGAAAAAACAGTTTTTGCTATCCATTTCGCTTTTTCAAATTGCTCCATATTTATTCCTGTCTCGACGTTTTTTTTAGAAAAGTATTTTATAATATGCTCAGTAGGCATATTTCCTGTAAGTTCTTCTTTAGCCATCGGACAGCCACCATAGCCAAAAATGGCTCCATCAAATCTACGGCAGCCGCCATTAAATGCTGCCTCTATTTTCTCCTCCCAATTATGGGGCTGAGTATGTAAATGTGCCCCGAATTTGATTCTGGGAAATGCAACGGTCAATTCACGAAATAAGGTTGAAATATTGTGAGGGTTACCAATTCCAATGGTATCTGAAATAGAAATGGTTTTAACGCCTAATTTGACCAAATATGATACCCATTTCATAGCCAATTCAGGGCTCCAAGGGTCTCCATAAGGATTCCCAAATCCCATGCTGAGATATATGATAGCTTCTTTTCCTGATTCATGACACACATCTAATATGTCTGAAACTCGGTCTAAGCTTTCTTCAATTGTTGAATTTGTGTTTCTAAGTTGGAATGTTTCAGAAATTGAAAATGGAAAACCAATATAATCAATATGAGCATATTTTGACGCTTGTAACGCTCCTCGCATATTTGCGACAATTACAATGAGTTTGGATTTGGTTGGTAAATTTGAAATTTCTTGTGTGACAATAGGTGTGTCCTCCATTTGTGGAATAGCTTTGGAGGAAACGAAACTTCCGTAATCTAGTCCATAAAAACCCACTTGCATAAGCTGTTCCAAATACATGACTTTGGTTTCAGTCGGTATTTTTTTTTGCAGTCCTTGCATTGCATCCCTTGGACATTCTATTATTTCAACCATATACTGTTTCTGTGTCCAACTTCAAAGATATTGATTTTTTATATACGAACTACCTTTATTCGAAAATGTCTTTTTTAAATAGACCTCGAGTTATTGATGTATCTTTGTTATTGATAAGCTAAAACAGGTTATGATAAGTAAAAATTTGATTCTTTTTACTGGTTACGTTTTAATCGTATTAGGATTTCTAGGATTGGCCTTGCGAATGGTGGGTCTAGGATTATGGCCTTTACATTATATGCACCAATGGTCACCGTTGGCTGGTTTTGTTTTGAAAATTGTTTTAATCATCATTGGTGTAGTACTGATGTTCGTTTCACGTGTAGATTGGCATAAGGAAAAGGATATTTAAATGCCTATTCGGGCACTGATTGTTGCACCAGCATCTAAATATTTTCCATTAAGAATACTTACAACACCATTCAATCTGAATAATCGCATTACGCCAAAACCCAGCCTGTCTATTCCTATAAATATTTCTTGGTAATTTTTTAATTCCGGGGTGTTTAGCCATGAGTGCCCTGCTACTAAAGAGAAGCCTAGTTTATTTATTCCTTTTATTTTATCAAAGAGGTAACTGTTATCATTCCATTCCCAACCAAATTGTGCAAAATGCCGATTTGTACTGTGCGCATAAATGGGTAATAATTGGAATCCACCCAGATAATTGTCTGGATGTATCAATGTCGTGTTTGCTCCTTTGAAAAAATGATGATCGAATATGCTTATAGGTTCTTGCCAAAAGTATCCTGCGGAAAAGTGAATACTCAGATTTCCAGCTATTGTTCGCCAAATATCATTTTTGAAAATTTCTAGTGTGGAGAAATGGAATTGGTTTGTTTGTTCGCCTGTTACTAGTCCAAATTTATGTCCAAATCTAAACGTTGGCCATGGGGTTGAAGTATAAAATCGTTGCTTTGGATATGTAATATATTTCAGTCCTGGTTTAATATCAAAAATAGCATGCATTACCAAAGATTGATTGTTTTGTTGGTGCTTACTCAACAATGCATCATTGCCAAATTCATTATTAGGCGTAATAAGTACATTTTTTTTAAAAAAAACGTAATTCGTAGTGTTTTGCAATACTCCCCTTTGTTCATACTTGCTCAATAAAGAGAGGGAATGTCCGTCTCCAATTATTGTCTTATATTTAATCTCTGCATATTTGCTATTATAAAACCTTATGGTAGAAATATTATTGAATAATATCAAGTATGCATTTATTTGTTCAGTTAATGGGTTTGATGGATTAATGTCTTTGATTTGATCTCCTACTTCTATATTTATTTCAGGTTTGTAAAGTCCTGAACCATTCCAGGTTACACCGGACTTCCATCGTATTTTTCTATCAGAGAAGCCATATAGGCCAGAATTGTAGAGTGACCATTTTTTTGTATATTTTTCTTCATATGATTTTTCGTACGTAGCCTTAAGTCCAGCCGTAAATCCTTGTATAGGATTATACCATGTGCTAATTGCTTTTATTCCAATTCCATAATTATAAAATGTATTTTGATAATTATAACCTGTTATAAAGTTAATCGGTTTTAATTTATTTGTTTCAGCATCTATGGAGTCCATATAAACCTTACTTTTTCTTACAGATTGAAGGCTATCTTTTTTGTTGTAATCTTTAATTTCATCTATTGTTAAAGGTACAGGTCTAGCAGATTGCCAAAATTCCTCTGTTTTTTTGTTAGATAAAGGTTGTATATAGACTATTTCTTTATTAAAAAATTTCGCATCAAATTCTCTGTTCATTTGATGCTTACTGCTTATTGCTAGTATTTCACCTTCAAAATTAAAACCAAGTAACTGTCCCTTCAATTGAATGTTTTGTTGAAAAAGGGGCATAAATCCTGAAACAGGTAGATATACTTGTTTAATAATTACGGTATCAATAACATCTATCTTTGTATTGTCTTTAGTTAGGACTAGATCTATACTTTGAATTAACCATCGTTGGTCTATAATATAAATAAAACCGCTAACAACCGCGCCTCTTTTATTTTTAGGTATGATTTCAATTTTATTTATTAGTTGGTTAAATTCGTCATAATAAGCGCCGTGAAGGCGATATTCATAAAAATTTAGCGCTTGATTTCCTATGGGGTTTGCTAGTGGCCTGCCTATGCGTATCTCATTGTCATAAAAATCTAACCAACCAAAACGGTTAAACGAAAAACCATTATCATTCCCGCTTACCTTGGATGAAATCATTATTTCTTTGGTAAAGTCTTTAGCCTGGAAATAATATTCACTCTGAGATTCTGATAAATATAGAATTCCGCTTCTATCTTCATCCAAAACGCCTTCTAGGTTTCCGATTTTTTGACCAAATATTACATCAGGAGCCGAAGTTAATCGAACTAATGATTTAATATAATTTTCACATGAATAACTCTTAATTGATGATTTATAAATAGGTCTCTGCGATATGGTGTTTCTTATAATCGCGTAGGCGGGATCTTCACCTTCTGCATTAATTTCTAATTCTGGCAAATTATACGTTCCTTCTTCAAGAAATATTTCAATGTCAACTGGTTTGTCTGTGATGTTAATTAATATAGTTTTTTGCTGGTAGCCTACATAATAAAATCCAATTTCATATTCGCCTTTAGTCAAGGATAATGAAAATTTACCTTGAGCATTGCAACTTGTTCCTACTGTACTGCCTTTTACAAAAACAGAGGCGAATGGGAGAGGTTCTCCATTAACATCACTGACTTTCCCACTTAATTGTCCAAAAGATGCACAAGGAAACAACAGGAATACCAAGCTATTTCTAAAAAAACAGGTAAACCAATCTACTTTAAACATATTTATTCCTTTATGTAATCTTTGAGATAGGTGTATTTAGGAGTAAGTTGTCCTTTTTTCGTTATGATAGCTCGCTCAATGATTGAATTTTTCTGACCCATTATGAGCCCAGGCATTACATAGTTTACCAATTGTTGACTAAATGCTTTAGAAGCATCTCTGGGTAATTCATTGGGCAAATTATCTATTGCCATAACATCTATAAATTCTGATTGAAAAGGAGAAGTTTCTTCTCCAGTTTGAGGGTTGTATCCATATACCGGATTTTCAATGGTACTTGGTCTTATGGTGCAGGGAATGGATGCAAATGGAGCAATATCACACGCTATATCGGCAATGACTTTTAACTTAAATGTTGGCGATTGCATGTCTTTGACAGTGAAAAATGAAGGATACTTTTCATTCCAGAATATGCCATGAATTAACAAATCTGCTACTTGAGTGTATGGCAAAAATGTAGAGTGTAATAAAGATGATACTTTTTCAATCTTGTCTCTCGTTAAAGGTTCTTTCTCATTCCAACCGTAATAATCCAACACACCTAATTGTGTAAAGACAGCATGATTGAAAGAATTTGTCAAAAAATCATCTTTTCCAATCTCTTTCACCCCCATATCAATTAAAACTTTAACAGCACCACTTGCTACTCTTCCGGTGCCAGTGACGACTATTTTAATAGGATGGTCATTTATAACCTTATAAGAATTTAGAATAGCCTCGTAATCTTTGCTCTGATACATCCGAGGTAGATCCCACTTATGGTTTTTTTTGCCTAATGCATATACTCCATTGTGCGCGCCAACCATACCTGCAAAAAAACCAAACGCTGCTACTCGTGTACCACTTTCATCTGTCAACAACTCATAATCAATTAATCTATTTTTATTGGCAACCATTGTCTTTAAGAGTTGCTTGTTATACGGTTGTTGCTTTATAGTGTGTGAAAAAATGACATAGGTTTTATTTTTTAACAGAACCGAAGGATCAATTTCCTTAATTCCCATAATTATGTCACAATCGGCTAATGATTCCACAACAGCTACATCCGCTTGTGCGTATTCTTCATCATTAAAACAGCGCTCAGGTGAAGTTTGAACATAGAATTTAACTGGATATTTTTGCTCCAGAATATGTATGTGCTCTGGTATTAATGGTGTCCTTGTATCCGGTGGATTTTTTGTTTCTCTAATTATCCCTATTTTTAACATCCGTAAAATTTTCAGGCGCTAAAATAGCACATCCTACGTTAAGTGATACGACTGTTTTCAGTATGCGATGTGCTTATATTTAGCATTTTTAATATTTTATTCATCGTAATTTGATGTTTCATGCAACTTCTGATGATAAAATATGTTTTCTTTGCGTATCTTATTTAACTGTAATGAGTATAAAGGAGAGTATCAAGCTAATTGTATATAGGTATGCAGACAAGGGTGTTGAAGTCCTTATGCATGAAACAGATTGCCAAAATCTTGCCCTTCCGAATGTTTCTTCTGAGGCTGAAGTTTGGGACAATAATGAAGTTGCTGAAAGCGATACCATTCTTATTGGGAATGATAAATGTTTTGCTTTAGAAGCTGATTATCATCAGAGGGAAACCCCATATGCTTCTTCCGTGGATATAGCATCCCGTATGTTTAATGAAGTCTTAACAAGTAGCCCTAAAAGTAAATACGTTGCCTTGAAAGAGATTTTTAAGTCAGTATTACCTAATGAATATGCTTTGTTAAAGGAATTTAAAGACATCCTGTCCGATAGAAATTCTATTAGAAACTTGTAATTCACTGCGTTACATGCAGAATCCACCTTTTTTATTTTCAAAAGATCAAACCTTCTATGCTGGAAAGGTAAGAGACGTTTATCGTATTGGAGATTTTATTGTGATAATTGCTTCAGATAGAATATCAGCATTTGATCATATTTTAGGCAAGAGTATACCTTATAAAGGTCAGGTATTAAATCAATTAGCAGCTTGGTTTCTTACTCGTACCTCCCATTTGGTCCCAAATTGGTTGGAATGCGTTCCATTTTCTAATGTAAGTATTGGAAAAAATTGCAAGCCTATTTTGGTTGAAATGGTTGTCAGGGGTCATTTAGCGGGGCATGCTGCCCGTGAATATGCTTTGGGAAAGAGGCTATTGTGCGGTGTCTCTTTACCGGATGGTCTAACAGAGGGTCAAGCATTTGAACATCCTATTATTACGCCAACTACCAAAGCTTCCAGTGGGCATGATGAAGACATAAGTCGAGAAGAAATATGGACAAGAGGATTGGTAGAAAAGGAGATATATTTAAAAATGGAGTCCTATGCGTTGGATTTGTTTGCTGAGGGGCAACGGATGGCGAAAGAAAAAGGTTTGATTCTGGTAGATACAAAATATGAATTTGGCCTTTTTCACGATCAAATATTACTCATGGATGAGGTACATACACCTGATTCGAGTCGTTATTATATTGCTGAAGGTTATGAAGAAAGGCTGAAAAATGGACAAAAACAAATTCAGCTATCAAAAGAGTTTGTTAGAGAATGGTTGATTGAGAATGGTTTTTCAGGCAAAGAAGGGCAAATTATGCCAGAATTACCTGACGAATTCGTGCGTCAGATTTCTGAAAGATATATTGAGTTGTTTGAAAAAATGACCGGCGAAAAGTTTGTTCCCGCTCAGGAGATTGATAGTTCAAAACTCATAACTGATTTTGTCTGTCAATATTTAAAGGAAAAAAATAAAACGATATAAAATGGCATTAGAAGATGTGTTGCATAAGGTTAATGAAAAGGCATCTACCATACCAGGTATAGGTAAAACATTGCGCATCAACCTGGGAGATGGAATTGTATACATCGATGGTACGGGTGAATATAATTTAGTTACCAGTGAAGATAAGGATGCAGATTGTACAGTTATTGTTACGGAAGAAACGCTACATGCATTAGCAACGGGCACTTTAAATCCTGTAACGGCAGTAATGGGAGGAAAAGTTAAAATAAAGGGTGACATTAGTGTAGCCATGAAACTTCAAAGTTTACTAGGGTAGAAAATGCGTATCATATCCGGTGATTTTAAAGGAAGAAAATTTTTTCCACCTGCTGATAATTGGCCGACAAGACCCACTACTGATTTCGCAAAAGAGGGGTTGTTCAATATTTTGCATAACCGATTAGATTGGTCCGCTTTAAGGATGTTGGATTTGTTTGGTGGAACTGGGAATCATGGGTATGAGGCGATATCGAGAGGATGCAATTCTGTCACATACGTAGACAAGCATATTCCGGCAGTTAAATTTGTCCGTAAAACTGCAGAGACGCTTAATGTTTCCAATAAAATTGATATCGTTGTCTCTGACGTTCAAAAATATATAGCGGTTTCAAAAATATCTTTTGACTATATATTTGCAGGGCCTCCTTATGGTCTCTCGTGGTTAGATGCTATCCCTGATATGATTTTTTCAAATTCTTTACTAACTGCAGACGGTTTGTTTGTGTTAGAGCATAATCCAGATCATGATTTCTCCAAACACCGTTATTTTTCCTTTGACAGAAATTACGGAACTACCATTTTTAGTTTTTTCGAATGGTAATATTAATACGTTTTTTGGGAGTAAAATTATTTCTCAAGAGTCAATGAATAGGATGGATTGTAAACGGTTGCTTATTAATCATTTAATTGGTGTTTAAGGGTATCGAAAGGTTACCTTTAATCAATTAGCTGACTTATTTTTACATATTCAAGAGTACATATACCAAAAAGTGTATATTTGCACCACTTTTTGAAATCGTTTTTAAACAAATATTCGTTATGTGGAACGGCCTTGTTAAATTTTTCCTGGTGGCTTTGGTTATTGTTTGTGCCATACAGTACTTTTTTATTTTTCCTGCAAACTCTATTGAAAAAGATGCTGAAGCTTATGCTGAGGCTGCTAAATCTGGCATAGAGGATGAAGATGAAGCTTATGCTGTTTTTAAAGCTGCGCGAACTAGCTATCTTGATTCAGTGAGCAGCGAAGAAGTATTTTCAATCCCTTTAATCAAATCATATACCTACGAAGAACTTAAAAGACAACAGTTGGCTTTGGGTCTTGACTTAAAGGGTGGTATGAGTGTTGTTTTACAGGTTGATTTAAAGGAGTTTTTGGTTAATTTATCTGAAAATAGTAAAAACTCCAACTTTAATGAAGCATTAAAGGTTGCGTCTGATAATCAAAGAAATTCTACCACGGATTATATAACGCTGTTTAGTCAAGCATATAATAATATTGAAGGTGCCGAGCCATTAGCGAATGTTTTTGTTCGAAATCCTTCCCTTAAAGATAGAATAAATTACGAAACTTCGAATGCGGAGGTAATTAGAATATTGCGTGAATTAGCTAATGAAACTGTAGATCTTACTTTTAAACGATTGAAGGATCGAATCGATAAATTTGGAGTTACTCAACCTAATGTTTCCTTGGATGCTAATCGTGACATTATCGTTGTTGAATTGCCTGGTATAGATAATCCTGAGCGGGCCAGAAGATTTCTTCAGGCAAGCGCAAGGCTTGAGTTTTGGGATGTTTACCGTTCTACAGATCCGGGGATTGGAACAGCTATAACAGAAGCTAATAGAGTCTTGTCATCATTGGTTAAAGGGGATTCAATTGTGGAAGAACCTTCAATGAAAAAAGATACCGTTTGGAAATACATCAATGATGAAACTACTGGGGCTGTAATTGACTCTGTAATGGAAGTGGTTGATGTAGCTGACACTACCCAAAACAGTTTAGGCAATGCAGGACCACTTTTTGACGTTCTTGAATTAAATGTAGGAGGTGCTCAAGGATTTTTAGCTCCTCCATCCGTAATTGGCTTTGCTGCAAAAAACAGAATTAAGTTGATTAATGATTACTTGAGCAAACCTGAAATTGCAAGATTGTTTCCTGCTGATTTGGTATTTAAATGGGGGGCAAAACCAATGAAAAATCCTACCACAGGTAAGGAAGACGGTAGATATGAATTGTACGCGTTGCGCAAGAAAAGGGGTAGTGACGGACCTGGTTTAACCGGTGAAAGGGTTATCAATGCTTCAGCTCAGCCAGATCCAATGACAAATCAAGTTACTGTATCTTTAAAAATGGACAATGCAGGCGCTCGTATTTGGAATGAGATGACAACATTTGCTTCTAATGATAACAATAGAGAAGTTGCCATAGTATTGGATGATGAGGTTGTATCTGCTCCAAGTGTGCGTCAACCTATACCTTCTGGTGATAGTCAAATCAGCGGTAATTTTACTATTCAGGAAGCTAAAGATTTAGCTAATATCCTTCAGGTCGGTAAACTACCTGCAAAAACACGTATTATTCAAGAGGCATTAGTTGGTCCATCATTAGGTAGTGAAAATATCAAAAGTTCCATATACTCATTGTTACTTGGCTTTGGATTACTTCTTCTCTTTATGATGGTTTATTATTCTTCAGGAGGTGTTGTTTCTATCATTGCGCTACTAGCCAATGTATTCTTCATATTTGGTGTCCTTGCTTCTTACGGTGCTGTATTAACTCTACCTGGTATTGCAGGTATAGTTCTCACTATAGGTATGGCGGTAGATGCTAATGTAATTATTTATGAACGTATTAAGGAAGAATTAGCCGAAAACAAGTCTCTCCTCCAAGCCATTTCTGATGGTTTTAAACATTCATATTCGTCCATCATTGACTCCAATGTTACAACTATGTTAACCGCTGTAGTCCTCGCTTATTTTGGCTTGGGTCCTATAAAGGGATTTGCTGTGGTTTTGATTATAGGAGTACTTTGTACTGTTTTTAGTGCAGTTTTGGTTACCAGATTGTTGATTGATTGGTGGACACAGAAAGGTAAAACACTTTCTTTTGCCACCGGTTTGTCCAGTAATGCCTTTAAATCTTCAAATATAGATTTTTTAGGTAAGCGAAAAATATTTTATGGTTTATCAGCCATTATTATTTTACTGGGAGTGGGTTCATTTTTTACTCGCGGATTTGAATTCGGTGTAGATTTTAAAGGAGGTTATTCCTATAATATTACATTTGATCAAGCCGTAGATGCTCAATCCCTTAGAGATAATCTAGGTTCTTCATTCGGAAGTACACCTATAGTAAAGGCTGTTGATTCTAGAAACACCTTTAATATTGTTACGAGTTATAAAATTGATGACAATTCTGATGATGTTGAGTCTGTGGTTATGGACAAATTGTTCGAGGGTGTAAATACCGCTGTAGGCGGAGGATTGAGTTTGGATAAATTTAAAGATCCGGATTCTAAGGGAACAAGAGTGACATCATTTTCTAAGGTAGGTCCTACGATTGCAGAAGATATTCGTTCATCTGCTGTTAGTGCTACAATATTCTCTTTGGTTCTTATATTTTTGTACATCTTTATTAGATTCTCTAGATGGCAATATAGCGTTGGATCCATAGCAGCATTATTACATGATACAGCAATACTCCTTTCTATATTCAGTATTGGTCACGGTTTATTACCTTTTTCATTAGAAATAGACCAGGCTTTTATCGCTGCTTTACTTACGGTTTTAGGTTATTCAATGAATGATACTGTAATTGTTTTTGATAGGATACGCGAATATTTCAAAACTTATTCTAACCGTAGCCCAACTCAAATTGTTAATGAGGCT
>CAYUZA010000029.1:9098-20094 GCA_964449535.1 uncultured Saprospiraceae bacterium | reverse complement strand
CCGGTGATTATTTAGAAAGAATCAAACAATAAGCCATGAACAACAAAGAATTACAGGAACTCATTCGACTGATTGATAAGTTGGAAATCGCTGAATTTGAAATGAAGCAAGGCGATTTTGAATTAGTGTTGCGTTCAAAAAAGTTTGTAGAAGCAAAAACTGCTGCCAAGAATTATGTTGTTCAAGCTCCAGCTATGATGGCTCCAGCTCCAATGGCAACAAATCAGGTAGCAGCGCCCCCAACTCCAGCAGCGTCTGCCCCTGCAGCACCTACTGTGACTGATTCTTCTGCTCCTAAAACAGATAGTCATGCAGGACTGGTTGAGATCAAATCACCCATGGTAGGAACTTTTTATCGATCTTCTTCTCCAGACAAACCTGCCTACGTGCAGATAGGCGACGAAATCAAGCCAGGTTCCCCACTATGTATCATTGAAGCGATGAAGTTGTTCAATGAAATCGAATCAGAAGTTTCTGGTCGTATCGTGAAAATTCTGGTAGATGATTCACGACCTGTGGAGTACGATCAACCTTTGTTTTTGGTAGAACCGAAATAAAAAGGCTTAATTTCTCATTTTCAAGCTTAGCTTATGTTCAAAAAGATATTGATTGCCAATCGTGGGGAGATTGCGCTGCGAATAATTCGCACCTGTAAGGAAATGGGCATTGCAACAGTGGCAGTGTATTCTACAGCGGATAAAGAAAGTTTACATGTGCGATTTGCAGATGAGGCTGTGTGTATAGGACCGGCATCTTCAGCCGATTCCTACCTCAATATACCCAGGATTATGGCAGCTGTGGAGATTACTAATGCAGATGCTGTGCATCCAGGCTATGGCTTTCTTGCCGAAAATGCCGGTTTTGCTGAAGTGTGTGCTGAGTATGGTATCAAATTTATCGGTCCGACGCCCATGATGATTAATAAAATGGGTGATAAGATTACTGCAAAGGAAACCATGATCGCTTCAGGTGTCCCGGTGGTACCTGGGTCTGAAGGTTTGCTCAAAGATGTAAAGACAGGAAAAAAAATAGCAAAGGATATTGGATATCCGGTGATTCTAAAAGCGACAGCGGGAGGTGGAGGAAAAGGTATGCGTATTGTCTGGGATGAGAAGGAATTTGAAGACCAATGGAACATGGCTCGCCGTGAAGCGAAGGCTGCTTTTGGAAATGATGGTATTTACGTTGAAAAGTATATTGAGGAACCTCGACATATTGAATTTCAAATTATTGGTGATCAGCATGGAAAGGTAGCCCACCTTTCAGAAAGGGACTGCTCAATCCAGCGTCGTCACCAAAAGTTGGTAGAGGAGTCACCTTCACCGTTTATGACTCCTGAACTTCGAGAGGCAATGGGTCAAGCCGCTATTCGGGCAGGTGAATCCATTAACTACGAGGGTGTAGGAACGGTTGAATTTCTGGTAGATAAATACAGGAATTTCTATTTCATGGAAATGAATACCAGAATCCAGGTGGAACATCCTGTAACTGAAGAAGTTATAGACCACGATCTCATTAAGGAGCAGATTAAAGTTGCTGCTGGTTATGAAATTAGCGGTAAAAACTATGAGCCGCAACTGTATGCTATGGAATGCCGTATAAATGCGGAAGACCCATTTAATGATTTCAGACCTAGTCCGGGTAAGATTCATTCATTTCACAGCCCTAAGGGCCATGGTGTGCGTGTAGATACTCATGTCTATGCAGGGTATGTGGTACCACCTTATTACGATAGTATGATTGCTAAGCTCATTTGTAAGGCTCAAACCAGGGAAGAGGTAATCCGTAAAATGCAGCGTGCATTGGATGAGTTTATCGTGGAAGGTATCAAAACCACAGTTCCATTTCATCAGAAATTGATGAAGAATGAAGATTTTAAAAATGGAAATTTCCACACAGGATTTCTCAATATCTGGAATTATAACGATTGACAATTCCAGGTCGCTTCGCAATTAATAGCTTAGGTGGAGGAAATCCACCCATAAAAATCCGGGTAAATGATTGATTTGGTGAAAATATTTCGCCTGGTAAGACCTTATGGTGGCTGGGTAGTGTTTAATATTTTCTGCAACATAATGGTTGCTCTTTTCACCGTTGTTAGTATACCCGCTTTAATTCCTTTTTTGCGACTTTTATTTGGCCTGGAAGCGGAAGTGCGACGCGTAGAAACATTTTCCGCAGCGGATGGGCTCGACTATCTAGTGTATCAGCTATCCGTATTATTGGAGACCTATGGGCGCGATAAGGTAATGCTTTGGATGTGTCTTCTGTTGTTGGTTGTTTTTTTAATGAAAAATACTTTTAGATACTTATCCATGTTTGCCCTTGCTCCGATGCGCAACGGAGTAGCTCACGATCTTCGAAGCGGTATGTTTGCTAAACTGATGGGTTTACAAACAGCATTTTTCAGTGAAGAAAAAAAAGGCAATTTATTGGCGAGATTTTCAACGGACACTACCGAAGTCGAATGGAGTATATTACATGTGCTTGAGATTTTTTTTCGAGCGCCATTTATATTATTGGGGAGTCTTAGTTATATGCTATACGTGAGTCCAAAACTCACCCTTTATGTTCTCATTTTAGTTCTTTTTGTAACCTTATTAATTAGTCGTATTTCTAAAGCATTAAAAGAAAGAGCCCGATTGGCACAAAAGGAATCAGGACAAATGCTGTCATTAGTAGAAGAGGGGATTAGTGGACAAAAGGTTTTTAAAGCTTTTCGTGCCGAGAATTTTGTACTCATGCATTTTAATCGGGTAAGTCTGCGGTTGCGTGATATGATGAATCAAATTTTATGGAGAAGAGACTTGGCTTCGCCCTTGTCTGAGTTTTTTGGAGTTACAGTTTTAATTATTTTGCTTTGGTTGGGCGCGCGCATGGTTTATCATGAAGGTGTAGATCCCGCGTTCTTCTTAACGTTTTTATTTGCTTTCTACAATGTCATTGATCCTGCCAAACAACTCGCCAATGGTATATTTAGTGTGCGAAAAGGGCTAGCATCTCTGCATCGTATTCAAGAGATTTTGGAGTCTGAGATTCAAGTTTTTGATGTGCCTGACGCAAGGACTATTACTGGATTTGAGCGAGAAATTACCTTTGAAAATGTATCCTTTAATTATCCGGGGAGTGACAAACCTGTGCTACAACATTTAAGTTTTTCTATTAAAAAGGGTCAAAAAGTAGCCTTAGTTGGCCCATCTGGTGCTGGCAAAAGCACATTATTGGACCTACTTCCCCGGTTCAGGGATGTCACTGAAGGGCGTATTTTGATTGATGGACAGGATATCCGGTCCATAACATTGGAAAGTTTGCGCAGCCTATTTGGATTAGTGACTCAAGATCCGTTTCTATTTAACGATACGATACATAAAAATATAGCCTTTGGTCTGGAATCAACGTCGGAAGATGAGGTTCGAGCAGCTGCTCAAAAAGCATTCGCAGAAGAGTTCATAATACAAACAGAGAATGGATATGATACCTTAGTGGGTGATGGTGGTGTTAAGCTAAGTGGAGGTCAAAAACAAAGAATTACCATTGCAAGGGCTATCCTTAGAGATCCCTCCATTTTCTTATTGGATGAAGCGACATCTGCTTTGGATACGGCTTCAGAGAAAAAAGTACAGTTGGCATTGGATTCAGCTATGTCAAATAGAACCTCAGTCATCATTGCTCACCGATTGTCTACCATACAAAATGCAGATGTAATTCTGGTCTTGCAAGAAGGTAAACTCGTTGAATCTGGAAATCATGCTACCCTCATGGCGAAAGGAGGCGCTTATGCCGATTATATCCACATGCAGACCATTTGATTATGCAACAACTTTGGCACGATCTGGTAACAACACCTGAATCTTCCGAAAAAATAGGCCATGAAAGTCCTATAATTACAATGGGGTCGTGTTTTGCCGATGAGGTTGGCAAGAGGTTGCAAAACTGCAAATTTGATGTACTCAATAATCCTGCGGGGACCATTTACAATCCTGTGAGTATGGAGGCGGTGTGGCTTTATGTAAGCGGGCAGCTCCACTGGAATCCGGAGCAGGCATACCAGCGAGATGGGATTTGGTTTAGCTGGGACCATCACAGTTCAATTCATGGAGCAACTTTAGGAGAACTAGAGGCGAATATTCATCAATGCCATAATAGCTTAGGCAATGCAATAAAAAAAGGTGGCTGGTTGATTCTAACCTTAGGTTCTGCATGGACTTATATCAGAAAGGAATCCGGAATGGTGGTGGCAAATTGCCACAAAGCCCCAAGTGTTTTTTTTGAAAAGCAGTTGTTAACAGTTGAGCAAAGCAACGAAGCATTGCAAAATATCATTTCTATTGTAAAACTAATGAATCCGGATAGTCATATTCTACTTACATTGAGTCCGGTTCGGCATAAAAGAGATGGTTTTCATGAAAACCAGTTGAGCAAGGCTACTTTGTTGCTCGCTATGGAGCAAATTATCGCTACTAATACCAATATTCATTATTTTCCGTCCTATGAAATCGCTTTGGATGAGTTAAGAGATTATCGATTCTATGCTGCAGATCGAAGTCATTTAACTGCTGAAGCAACTGATTATATTTTTCATAGATTTGAGAAAGCCTTTATGTCTGCAGAGACTCTGGAGATTAATGAATCGTGCAGGCAGATAGCTCGTGATCTAGCGCATAGTCCGATAATATTCGCTGAAAAGAGTATTGCACAACATCGAAAAAGAGTACTTGAAAAGATTAATCGACTAGTGGAGTGTAGGCCTTTTCTCGACTTTAATACAGAAATTGAATTTCTTCAAAATGATTTTTTTGTGTAGTTTATTCGGCAATAAACAGTCAATTTAGGTTATCGTTTACTGGTAAAAGGTTAAATTAATTTCCTCAATGAACATCTACATAACTGTTAGTGAAAACCTAATTGTTAAATTTTGGTTTAATTTTTGCAGCTTGTATGATGAAACCAATCTACTTATTCCTATTGTGGAATTTATTGTGCCTTAATCTGGAGGCTCAATCCGTATTTTCTCCATGTACAGATGGTACCCAGGCCACATGTAGCTGCAGTTCCGCTCCTGTGCTATGTTCTATTGATGAGTTGGATGGGGCAGTTCTTCAAATGGCAGGATATCAACACCCTAATGATGCGCCTAATCCATTGTGTCCGGGCACCGCTGGAGTCCCTAATAACCCTTCCTGGATGGCGTTCACTGCCTGGTGTGAAAATCTGGAGCTTGAATTTGTATTGAGCAACTGTACACAGCGTAGGTTTAATTTTACATGGTCTAATGGGGTTCAAGTAGCTGCTTATAGTGCTTGTGGGCCACCGAATAATGGTTACAGAAATATTGGTTGTCTTGTCGATTCAGACATGTATTGTTGTAGTGGTTTTAATTGTAGGCCGCCCAATAATCTTCGCATGAATCTTCAAAATCTAATCATTGGAGCCACTTATTATTTGATGGTCGATGGCTGTGGAGGTGCCCGCTGTGATGTTCGGATTGATGTAGTGGGTGAGTGCGGACGAGAGCAAATTCAGGCATGGTCTTCTCCTATCAATGGGTCGGATACAGTTTGTGTTGGATTAGATACGGTCAGCTATAGTATCGTGGTGCCTCAGCCTAATCTAAACTATCATTGGACGGTGAATGGGGTAGGAGTAAAGTCTGATTCGTTGCCAGGTCTTAAGCTGGTTTTTCCGCGAATAGGAAGCTATGAAATCTGTGTAGATGCTTCAAAACCCCCATGTATCAGAATCCCCCAGTCCAAATTGTAAAAGAGTAGAGGTTGTCTCAGTTATACCTGAAAATCCTCTGCCCATTAAAGTATGTGCTGGAGATTCGATTTATTATGAGGGGCGTTATTATGTACCTGGCAGCTACAATGTAAGACTACTTTCACGCCAGGGTTGTGACTCAACGATATTACTTACGGTGGAAGAAATAAGAAAAGTGGAAGTCAATTTAGGCATTATAGCACTATGTGGGGATTCTACTATTAGAGTTGGCAATGAAGTTTTTGATAAATCGGGTGTTTATACCGTTATCCTTTCCTCACAGGAATCTCCTTTTTGTGATAGTTTGATTCACTTTGAGATTAAAAAAAGATATATCCCTTCTGTAGCAGATGCTGTAATTAACTGTGAGAGAAGAATTGTAAATCCGGAAGTATTATTGCCAGAAGTTAATGACGACCTGATTTTTACATGGTTTGATCAGTTGGGAAATATTGTTGATTCGGGAATGGCGGTGAGTTTAACAAACGGTGGTATTTTTCGTTTACGGGTGGCTGATACTATGAGTAATTGCGTGCTTTATTCCAATTTTTTTGAAATAAAGATAGATACAACTGCTCCTGTTTTGATGATTGAAAGTACGTTTGGAGATTCGATTACTTGCCGAAGGCCCTTTTTACCATTGAGTTTAAAAGTGGATGATGCTGTTAAATATTATTGGGAATTTGACAATCAGTTTTTCGTAGATCAATCAGCAGAAATTTATAAGCCTGGTTGGGTGAAAGTAATTGGAAAAGATACCTTGAACGGATGTATTGATTCGGCATTTCTTTTGATTTATGAAAATAGGGAGTTGCCAAATATTTCGTTGCAAGGCGGTTTGGATATAATTTGTGGCGTTGATCAAATATATCGACGGGTAGACATTCAAGGACTTGCTGAAAATTACTTTGTCCGTTGGGAAAATAATGTTGGTGAGTTGCTTACGCAAGATGTAGATACCTTTTGTTTCAAATCAGCTGGCGACTATAGGTTAATCGTTGAGGACAAGCGAAATGGGTGTATTTCATTAGAGAACTTTCAAATCAACGATAACCGGACATATCCTGTAATTGAATTTCCAGTAGAAATTGTATTAGATTGTATTTCAGATAGTTTAGTGGTGCCAGTGTTGGTATCAAATGCGGGAGATTCTCTTTATGTTGATTGGAAAAGCTCAAATGGGACTGTGAAAGAGGGGGTATCGGGAGAACCTTTATGGGCCAGCAAACCCGGATGGCACATCATCACGGTTACCAATTTGGAAAACAACTGTAGCAAAATTGACTCTGTGCTTGTAAAAGAGGATATTGAATTGCCTGATGTAGAAAATTGGGTTTCATTCGATGCTCAATGTGATGGAAGTCGTGGAAGTATTCGTTACATTGGTCAGGAATCTCTCTTAGATTTTCGTTATTTTTTACAAAGCAATGAGGTGAGTTTTTCTCAACTCGAAAATTTACCAAGCGGAATCTATTTATTTTCAGTAATGGGTTCCAATGGTTGCCAGGCAGATACGCTGATTGAAATTAAACAACCCGGATTATGGGCGGTGGATTTAGATACACTTGCATTCATTGAACTTGGGGATTCATTAAAACTTAATCCAATAACAGACTTTCCTGAAGATCAACGTTTAAGGATAATTTGGGATCCAAGTCAGTATGTGAGTTGTGATACTTGCCTGGAAACCCAGGCATATCCAGTTAGAAATGAAATATTTAGTTTGTTATTGATGGATACTTCCGGATGTTCAAAAAGTGCACAAATTAAAATTCTCGTAAGTTCGAATGTAGATGTATTTATTCCGGATGCATTTTCTCCTAATCGTGACGGCATAAATGATTTATTTTCAATATATTCTAGGAACGGAGTCGTTTCTCATTTTGATATGAAAGTATTTGATCGCTGGGGAACTCAAGTATATGATGGAATAAATATGAGACCAGATGCTCAAGATGGATGGAATGGTAGTTGGGATGGAAAGAAGCTCGATCAGGGTGTGTATTTGTACCAAGTGAGGGTCGTATTAATTTCTGAGGAAGAACTTTATTTTTCAGGTGAGATCCAATTACTTGGGAAATCAGATTAAAATTTGCTTATAGAAGCGATCAATATTTGTTAATTATTGCTTTAGGTGCTCTTAAAAAATGTTAAATATCTCTTTAAAGAGTAGTGGCGGAATAAAATAGTGATTATTTGGCAACTGTTGAAGATCAATTATTTATATTTGCGATTAGGGAGAATAATATTTTTTGATGCGCACAAAAAATGACTTTTAGCGATTGCAGTCTAAGCGACGTTAATGTAAAAAGCATTATTAAATACGTATAGAATATTTTATATATGATTTGGAATCATACTCAATTTAAAGAAAAAAAAAATTCATCGTTTAACACTCTGTTTTTTAGTTTGATTAGTCGCTGGGTTGTATTAGTATATTTCCTGATCTTGGGTTTAGTTCAAACCTTATCGGGTCAGGCTCCACCACCGGCTCCGTGCACCAATGGAACACAAGCGACATGTAAATGCAGTACTTCTCCTATTTTGTGTACCATAGATGATTTAGATGGATATACATACTCCATGAGTCATTATTTGCATCCGACTGATGGTCCTTATAATCCCGGTTTTGGTGGGTCTTGTATGTGTCCAAATCAATGCGGTACTACATCGCACAATCCGACGTGGTTTCGTTTTCCTGCTTGGTGTGAAGAATTAGAACTTGAGGTTTGTTGGTCGGGTTGTACTCAAAATCCAGGACAATGTAATTCTCGGGGCATTCAGTCTGCTGTTTATTCTGAATGTTTTGGATGTAATGGTCCGCCATGTTTTGGACCTAGTTGGGCGCAAAATTCGCAAAACCCTCCTCCGTATACATATGCAGTAGGTTGTGATGTCAATGGTTGCGGTCCTACCAGTGGTTGTGCGGAAATTAGCATGACGGGCTTAGAGGTTGGAAAAATCTATTATTTCTTGGTAGATGGTTGCTGTGGTTCAGCTTGTACAGTTGAAATAAATGTAATTGGGGAATGTGGTGACCCAGAAATTCAGGATTGGCTTGAAGATGTCGAAGGTCCGGATTCTGTGTGTGCGGGTGGTGATCCTGTTACTTTTGAGATTTATGGTCGCCCACAGGGAGCCAATCGCTTAGGTTGGTTTGTGGACGGTGAATTGATTGTAGAGGGTGCCACGGGTGCTTTTAGATTTTTCACATACCAATTTACAGAGCCAGGTGAATACGAAGTTTGTGTGGATGCGCGTCAGGATCCATGTTTGGACTATGATACAGACCCTCCAGCAAATTGCAAGACCGTGGTGGTGTATGAAGTTGAACCGATAGACCCTGATCCGGTCACCTTGTGTCCTGGGGAAACTTTTGAGTATGAAGGTGAAGATTATGGTCCTGGGTCCTATGACATAAGTTTTACCACGGAAGGTGGATGTGATTCAACCATTACATTATTGATTCTTGAAGACCCTGTAGAAGAAGTAGATTTGGGTACATTTGAAATATGTGAGGGCGAAGAGGTGGAAGTAGCAGGTAATTCCTATACAGATCCAGGGAATTATTCTATAACGATTCCTCAGTCAGAAGAGCCCTTTTGTGATAGCATAATTACTTTTGAAATTATCATGTATTCAGCAGACGGTGGGAATATTGCTATCAACCCCAATCCACTGTGCCCCAAAGATACAGCAACGATAACAGTGACTGGTTTTAATAATGATCCTGAAAATGAGCAATTTATATTAATTGTAGATGCCTCAGGAGCGATTATTGATGTAATCGATGGAAGCTCAACTACCTTTACATATGATGAATGTGGTGAATTTACGATTTATTCATACAATTATCACCCTCATGGAAGTGCTCAACCACCTTCTGTAGGTATGACAATAGATGATCTTGACTGCGAAGATGGTTGCTGCGATCTTCAATCTGAAGTACTTACCTTTGAAGATGAAGATCCACCTGTTTTTGTAAATCCACCGGCAGATCTGACTTTTACCTGTCTAACGCTAGTTCCACCCATGACCAATTTGAATTATACAGACAATTGTATTCCAAATGGCAACGTTTCTGGGGTTGAATCTGGTGAAGCTGAGCTTTGTGAGGGAGGTACCCTTACGAGAACCTGGACAGTGGAAGATGATTGTGGAAATACAGCGGAACATGTACAAACTATTGAAATTGAGGGATTAGTGGCACCTGCATTTGCCAATTCGCCAATCGATATTACACTTGCCTGCACAGCGAATTTGCCTCCGGCACAAAATCTAACTTATAACAATGGGGTTAATGGTGCTTGTGGAATCAGTGGAAATGTACCGCCAGTAATTGATGGTAGCCCGGGCATTTGTGGATCAACAGTCACCTATACATGGACCTACACTGACGTGTGCGATAGAACTATTACCCAAGTTCGCACCATAACTATAGAACCTTCTCCTGAGCCTTGGTTTGTCAATACCCCGGGCGATATTACGGTGAATTGTGATAACATCCCACAAGGTAATCCACCATCTTTGACTTACACAAATGGAGTAACTGGTTCGTGCCAGATTGCAGGCTCTGTTAATGCTGTTGTGGAAGGTGAAGCTGATCTTTGCGGAGGAGTGATTACATATACCTGGACATTCACTGATCCTTGCAATAGGGTAATTCAGCATACACAGACTATTACAGTCAACCCAGTTCCTGAAGCTCAATGGATCAACCCACCGGCTAGTCAAACTATAGACTGTGATGCCATACCTCAAAATGCACCCTTATTGGAGCTCGACAATGGCTTTGAGGGTGATTGTCAAATTCAAGCCTTAATAACCCCTAATGTCAGCGGAGCTGCAGACCTTTGTGGTGGAGAAATAACCTATGTTTGGTCCTTTACAGATGCTTGTAACCGACAAAAAACCCACACTCAAGTTCTTACCGTAACACCGGTGCCACAGGCGGAGTTTGTAGATCCACCGGCGAGTGCTACGGTAGACTGTGCAGATATACCCTCGGGTGCGCCGGATTTATTGATTACGAATGAGTTGAGCGGAGCGTGTTTGATAGAGGAGCTGATCACGCCAACGGTGGATGGTACAGCAGATTTGTGTGGAGGTACGATTACGTATACATGGACGCATACGGATGTATGCAACAGGACCTCGACACATATACAGACGATTACGGCTACACCGGTGCCACAGGCGGAGTTTGTAGATCCACCGGCGAGTGCTACGGTAGACT
>CAYUZA010000029.1:903-8998 GCA_964449535.1 uncultured Saprospiraceae bacterium | reverse complement strand
TTACGAATGAGTTGAGCGGAGCGTGTTTGATAGAGGAGCTGATCACGCCAACGGTCGCTGGTACGGCAGATTTGTGTGGAGGTACGATTACGTACACATGGATGCATACGGATGTGTGCAACAGGACATCGACACATGTGCAGACGATTACGGCAACACCGGTGCCTCAGGCACAATTTGTAGATCCACCGGCGAGTGCTACGGTAGATTGTGCGGAAATACCGACCGGAAATGCTGCCGAATTATTAATAACAAATGGATTAAGTGGACAATGTTTGATTGAATCTGTGATTACACCTGTACAGTCTGGCTCAGCAAATCTATGCGGAGGAACCATAACGTACACCTGGACTTACACGGATGTATGTAATCGCACAAGTTCGCATGTTCAAAATATTCAGACAAATCCGGTACCGCAAGCACAATTTCTCGATGCGCCCCCGAGCGTTACGGTTGAATGCGCGGATATACCAGTCTCGGCTCCGAATTTGATACTGACTAATGGACTTAGTGGTGATTGTTTAATTGAGTCTTTGGTCAGCCCGTCTCAACAAGGATTTGCCAATTTGTGCGGAGGTAATATAACCTATACCTGGACTTATACAGATGTTTGTAATCGTACTACGAGTCATATACAAAATATTACTGCTAACCCAGTGGCTCAAGCGCAGTTTGTCGATCCGCCGGTGAGTATTACGGTCGATTGTGCGGATATACCTAATGGCGCGCCAGATTTAGTACTGACTAATGGACTTAGTGGTGATTGTTTAATTGAGTCTTTAGTCAGCCCGTCACAGCAAGGATTTGCTAATTTGTGTGGGGGTACTGTAACTTACACTTGGACGTTTACCGATGTTTGTAATAGAACTACCAATCACCAACAGATTATAAATGCTATCCCTGTGCCTCAGGGCCAGTTTATTGGTGCTCCGTTTGACCTGAGTATAAATTGCGGAGATGATCCAGGAACGCCTACATCATTACCGTTTACCAATGGGTTGAGCGGGGATTGTCTTATTGAGTCATTGGTACCGGTCGTAACTAATAATAATTCTGGGTTATGTGGAGGTCAAATTATTAATACATGGACTTATACCGATGTGTGCGGTAGAAATTCTAATCATGTTCAAACCATAACGGTAAATCCAACACCACCACCTATTTTTGATGATTACCCGCCCAACATTACAATTGAGTGTACCGAAATTCCTTCTACATATCCAAGTTTGATTTATGATAATGGCATGAACAATGCTTGTAGAATTGCGGGAGTAGTATTGCCGCAGGTATCCGGCAACGCAGGCCTTTGCGGAGGGATCGTAAATAACACATGGACATTTACAGATGTTTGTGGCAGAACCATTAATCATTCACGCACGGTAACCGTTATTCCTGCACCAGCGGCTGAATTTTTATCGTTACCATCTGATATTACTTTGGAGTGTTTTGAATCAGTGTCTGCTCCTCAGAATCTTTCATATACAAATGGTTTAGGTGGAGAATGTGGAATACAGGGCGAGGAGATTCCAAATGTAGTAGGCTATCCAGACATTTGCGGGAGTCAAATTACATATATATGGTCTTTTACAGATGTCTGCAATAGAAATATAAATCATGCGCAATTTATTACCATAAACCCTGCCGCAGAAGCAGCATTTATTAATCCACCTGTGGATATAATTTCAGCATGTGAAGTAGCCGACATTTGGCCTCAGGCGTTGAGTTATACCAATGGTGAGCCATCGAGCGAATGTAAGATAGAAGGACAGGTTGCAGGAGTTCGGTCTGGAAGCTACGATTACTGTGGAGGTGTGTTATATTTTGATTGGGAATTTACAGATGAATGTGGACGAGAAATATCTCACCAGCAGGTAATTCTTGTAGAAGAATCTTCTGCTGCGGCATTTGTAAATCCACCTTCGGATATTACCATATCATGCTATGATTATCCATTGGGTCTCACACCTTTATTTTATGATAATGGAGGAAGCGGTAATTGTGAGATTTCTGGCAGTGTGATGCCTATAGAAAGTGGTAGTTTTGATGGTTGTGGCGGAACGCTATTTCATACATGGACTTTCACGGATAATTGTGGCAGAACCATAGAGCATGTGCAGACAATAACCGTGCAACCTGAAGGAACACCCGCTTTTATAGATCTGCCGGCTGATTTTACTGTTGCATGTGATCAGGTGTCTGGGCTTCAGTTAAACCAGCCTCTTTCCTATAATAATGGTGAATTTGGTCTTTGTGAAGTTTATGGTAGTGTAAACCCTCTAATCATAAATGCAGCAGATGAATGTGGCGGTGAGATTCAGGTGCTGTGGTTTGAAACGGTGTGTGATTTATATATTGAGCATTTACAGATTATTACTGTACAGCCGGCTGCTCCACCAGTATTTTTAAATCCACCTGCTGACATTACACTAGATTGCGGAGCGCCTTTCCCAGCAGCTCCATCTTTAACTTATGATAATGGGGAGTCTGGTAACTGCTCACGGTCAGGCATTGTAGTACCTCAAGTTACCACCAATGGTGATATTCAGACTCAAGTTTGGACTGTGACCGACAATTGCGGGCAAACCTTAACACATACTCGTACGGTCACCAGGAGACGAAATCCAGATTTGGTCGTTGCACCGACAGCAGCAGCTATTTGTGAAGGTCAATCTTTTAACCTGACGACTTTGAATATTACAGATATAAACAATACTAATCCAGTAATTACCTTCCATTCAGCCACCCCTCCGACGCCTGGAAATCAATTGCCTGGGCCAATCGTACAACCTGGAGTAACGACCACATATTACATATATGCCTTAAATGCAGCTGGGTGTTTTGATGAGGTACCTTTTGTTTTAACGGTTGACACAGCAGTTTATGCGGGAACTGATAATCAAGCAATTTTATGTTTTGGTGCTAATGGAGTTAACTTTTGGGAATATTTAGGTCCGGATTATAATGTAGGAGGAGTTTGGACCGATGTAACCAACTCTGGTGCGGATATTTCTACACCTTCAAATGTTAATTTTAGCGGAATAAATCCTGGGCAATACAATTATAGGTATATAGTAGCAGCTAATGGAGCTTGCGCGGCAGATACGGCAACTTTGCAAATAACATTGGCGCCTGATGTTCAAATAAATATAGACAGTATCCGATGCTCGGTGTCTCAGGAAACCTATTCTGTGTATATTCAATCTAATGGGTTTTCTATTGAGGTGAATGAAGGTACTTTGAACAATTTAGGCTCAGGCAGATATGAAATTGCAGATATTGATACTTCAAAAACGCTGATTGTAACAGTAACGGATGCAGGGACTGGTTGTTCGAATGTGTTCACCATCAATCCACCAAACTGTAATTGTCCTGAAGTATTACCTCCTGTTAATTTAGGCAATCCGACCATATGTGAAGGACAACCCATTCCAGAGCTGGCTGTGACTGTCCAAGCGGGAGCCATTGCCAATTGGTATGACAGCGCGAATGGAGGTTCACTATTGCAGGGCAATAGCCTGACTTATAGACCTAACGTTTCTGCCCCAGGTGTGTACCGATATTATGTCGAAGCGCAGGATATCACTTTCCCTGAATGTAAAAGCTTGTTTAGAACACCAGTTACACTAGAGATAATTGGTGTTCCGGTAGTGAATAATGCTTTACTGGAAGCCTGTGATGATGACGCTGACGGTTTTGCAGACTTCGATTTGAATCAGGCAAGAACTCAAATAAACCCGAGTCAGAATCTAACCTTTAGGTTTCATTTAACTAGAGCAGATGCAGAATCAGGAGCAAATCCGCTCAGTAGTCCTTATCGAAATGTGCAAACACCGGAACAGATTTTATATGTAGCCGTAGTGAATGCCCGTGGATGTCAGTCCGTTGCTCAGTTGCGATTAGTTGTATTGCCAGCATTGCAAGTTACTGTTGCAACAACTAGAGTGACTTGCCCCGGAGACATGAATGGAATCGCCACTATTTCGGTTAATGGTGGAGTAGGTCAAAAAGAATTTAGTCTGGATAATTCTACCTGGACATCTAATAATGTATTCAATAACCTTGGACCCGGATCTTATACAATTTATGTAAGGGATGCTAAAGGCTGTCGAACCAGCGCTCCTTTCACCATACAACCAGGACTCCAGATGGTGCTAGCCGGATTTGAAATCATATGTAATAACAATGGAACGGCTTCTGATCCATCAGATGATTTTTATACCATAAGTTTTAATTTAACGCATAACTACGGCAATACAGGCACCTACGCAGTTAGTATAGGTGGAAATCCATTCGGGACATTTACTTATGGACAGCTACACAATATTACTTTGCCAGCGGATGGCAATAGTTACACTTTATTGTATACAGATGTTGCCAATCAATGCACCATTTCTCAAGCAACGGGTAATCTAACAACCTGTTCGACAGATTGTAAACTTACCATCCAGACCTTGACCAAAATCTGCAATGATAATGGCACTCCTTCTGATCCATCAGATGATTTTTACACCATTACAGTAAATGCGACAGCCGTTAATCAAGGGGCATCCAATGCATTTGTAGTTATTATAAATGGTAATACTTTTGGACCATTTACCTATGGAACAGGAGGTAGTTTTAATTTGCCTGCGGACAACACTAATCCTACTGTAACGTTTAGAGATACCGATATTTCAGACTGTAGTGCTTCCAGGCCTATGGGTTTGCTGACCACTTGTTCTGACCTTTGTGTCATTGAAATGGTATTGAATGGTACTAATTGTGATGATAATGGTACAGAAAGCGATGGCTCGGATGATATATTTACCTATTCAGTGACGGTCAGCGGTTTGAATACGGCCAATTCATGGTATGTTTTGGGCAACCCAGGTAATACCTATCCATACAACCAGCCTGTGACACTTGGTCCCCGACCTATTTCTTCCGGCACATTTACATTGGTTGTTGTAGATAGCGATGACCCAGCATGCACAGCGTCTATAACCATTACACCGCCCGAACCATGTTCTACAAATTGTGATCTCACGATTACCCAATTAACTAAAGTTTGTAATGACAATGGCACACCATCAGATCCATCAGATGACTTTTATACGGTAACTGTGAATGCTACAGCAATCAATCAAGGCGCTGGAAATGCTTTCCTAGTGATAATTAATGGCAATAATTATGGTCCGTTTACCTATGGAACTGGTGGCTCATTCACAATACCTGCAGACGGCAGTAATCCTTTAGTTGTATTCCGCGATGCAGATATTCCAGAGTGTAACAAGAATCAGTCGCTAGGCAATTTGACTACTTGTTCTGACAAGTGTGTCATTAATATTGTATTAAATAATACGGAATGTGATAATAATGGAACCGAAAGCGATGCAACGGATGACTTGTTCACTTATTTCGTAACGGTAAGCGGTTTGAATACTGCTGGAAGCTGGTATGTTCAAGGAATACCAGGTACGACTTATCCATATAACCAGTCCGTAGAACTCGGTCCAAGGCTAATCGCTTCAGGACCAATTACTCTCATAGTGGTAGACAGTAATGACCCGGCTTGTACCGCTCAAATAGTAATAAATCCACCACCTCCTTGTTCTACAGATTGTTTAATAACGGTTGTTACATTGGAAAAGGAATGCAATGACAATGGTACTCCTTCAGATCCGTCGGATGATTTTTATATAGTTCAGGTAAATGCGAGTGCTATAAATCAGGGTGCTTCTAATTCGTTTGTAGTCATAGTCAATGGAAATACCTATGGACCTTACGCTTATAGTACCGGAGGCACTTTCAATCTTCCTGCTGACGGAAGTAATCCAAGTATACGATTTAGGGACAATGATATTCTAGAGTGCTTTGTAAACCGTTCGCTGGGTGCGCTAATTACATGTTCTAATCTTTGTGACATTGAGATTAGTCTTAGCGGGGTGGAATGTGATAATAATGGAACGACAACTGATGGTTCAGATGACTTGTATAGGTACACCGTTGTAGTTACTGGATTGAATACAGCTTCTACATGGTATGTTCTGGGTAATCCGGGGGTAACTTATCCTTACAATCAGCCGGTTATATTAGGTCCACGTTTAATCTCGGCAGGAGCAATTACCCTTATTGTGGTTGATAGCAATGATCCTGCATGTACGGAAAGCATAACGGTACAACCACCTCAACCTTGTTCGACAGACTGTTTGCTAACAGTAACCAGTTTTTCGCAAAATTGTAATGATGCAGGAACACCTTCTGATCCATCAGATGATTTTTATACCATTACTGTAAACGCATCAGCCGTTAATCCTGGTGCTGGTAATCAGTTTATTGTAATTATTAATGGCATCACCTACGGCCCATATGCATATGGGACAGGAGGAGTAATTACGCTACCTGCTGATGGGACTGCACCTTCTGTATTGTTCCAGGATGCCGGAATAAGTCAATGTACGGCTACCCGTATATTAGGCGCACTCACTACCTGTTCGGATTTATGTGTACTCTCAGTGGTAGTAGATAATATTACTTGTAATGATGCGGGTACTACCAATGATTTGACAGATGACACATGGACCTATCGCATTCGGGTTACCGGGTTGAATACAGGAAGCGGTTGGTTTTTTGCTGGTGCGCCGGGAACAGTGTATAATTATAACCAGGATTATAATTTTGGGCCATTGCTTATTTCAAATGGTAATTTGAGTTTGGTTATTATTGATAATGCTGATCAGGATTGCCGATTTAATATAAGTGTGAATGCTCCTCCACCGTGCTCTGATCCTTGTTTCTTGGACGTTCAGGCTCTATTGGTTGGTCCATGTGACGACAACAATACAGGTCCTATATTAGATGATGATTTCTTTAATATTACATTTAGGATAGTTCGCGTTTCAGGGGTTGTCACTCAATACCGCATACTTTGGAATAATCAGATATTTGGTCCTTATGACTATAATCAATTGGTAACTTTCCCTGGTTTGCCGGCAAATGGACAGCGACAATTATTGATTATTGAGGACATCAACAATCCAGTCTGTCGTCAAGAGATTGATGTTATGCGTGATCCGTGTTCTTCATGTGACCAAAATGTTGATGCCGGGCCTAATTTATTGATTACATGTTTAGTTCCGGAAGTTGTTTTGTTAGGTAATAGTTCAGAGTCGGGCAATTATTTTTGGACTGGTCCCAATGCATTTACATCTAACCAATTGCAACCAAGGGTTGATATTGGTGGATGGTATTATTTGCGGGTGCAATATCCGGATTTATGTGAGTTTGTAGACTCTGTTTTTGTGAATGTCTCCGCAGATGTACCTATTGCAGATGCCGGCTCAGATAAAGTTTTGACTTGTATTATTAATCAGGTAACTTTGGGTGGATCAGGAACTTCAACGGGGCCAAATTTGATCTATATCTGGACTGATGAAAATGGAAATGTGGTGGGTAGCGGCAGAGATTTTGTCGCGGACAAACCAGGAACATATTATTTACAAGTGCGCGACACGGTGCAAGGGTGTACTTCTCCTAGAGATAGGGTGGAAGTGATTGAGAATAGGGTATATCCGGTAGCCCCAATTTATGCAAATCCTGGAGAGCTGTTAAACTGTATTGTGTCAAGCATTGTGTTAAGTACTGACAATCAGTCAAATACTAGTGTTGTATGGACTTTTGAAGGTAACTCTTATAATCAGGAAACCTTTACTATCGATCGTGCAGGAAGCATAATACTTACAGTTACAGACACTATAAATGGGTGTTCAGTTACAAATATAATTACGATACAGGATGCGGTAGAGTATCCGATTATAGCAATAGATCCCCCGGGAATATTGGATTGTAGGAATACAACTGTAGTTGTTGATGCGTCTAAGTCACAAAGCGGGAGTGTTATTTTGTACAACTGGTTTGATATCAATGGTAATCTGGTGCAGGCAGGAGGTCAAACATTGGTAGTCAGCGATCCAGGAAGATATGTTTTGACCTTACAGGACACTACCAATGGCTGTCAGAATTCAGATACCATTGAAATTATAAGCAATGCAATATATCCTTCTATTGATGCGGGACCTAATATTGATATTTCTTGCCTTGAGTTTAGTGCTCGTTT
>CAYUZA010000029.1:0-893 GCA_964449535.1 uncultured Saprospiraceae bacterium | reverse complement strand
GCAAGGTAGCGGTGTGAATATTGGTCAAGGTTTTACAATAATTTGGACTACGGTTACGGGAAATATTATTTCCGGAGCCAATACATTCACACCTCTAGTTGATGGTCCTGGTTACTATTACTTAGATGTATTTAATCCTGAGAATGGATGTAGGAGTATTGACTCCACTTTTGTTCGACCCAATGCAGATGGCCCCGAGATCAGAGCATTGACCATTGATTCGATTTATTGTTTTGGTGCAAATGATGGTAGAATTGAGTTGCTGGATTTAGGCAATGGAACTCCACCTTTGAGTATTTTCTTAAATGGAAGACCTACGGACAATTCTGGTATATTTTCACCGCTTAGGCCGGGTAGATACACGATAAGAGTGGTAGATGCCAGAGGTTGCGAAGCGGATACCGTTATAACCCTGAACGAGGGTAGACGATTAGATATTGAGCTGATACCTAGAATATTAGTGAATCTGGGTGATACTGTTAATCTTGAAGCTACTGTAAATATACCAGAAGATGAAATAGATCAAGTTAATTGGTCGCCACCTCAATTTTTCACATGTGATACTTGTTTGATTACTAAAGTTATACCGATAAATACACAAGAATTTAGAATTGTAGTAACAGACATTTACGGGTGTACTGCTACTGAATTTGTACTTATACTTGTCAAGAAGGATATACGGATATTCGTACCAGGAGCATTTACTCCAGATACCGATGGTAATAATGATGGATTTACCATTTTTACTGATGAAAATGTGAAAATCATTCGGGAAGCCAGGATATTTGATCGTTGGGGTGGTTTGATGTTTTATAAAGAAAATTTCCCGCCCAATGATCCTACTTTGGGCTGGGATGGAAAATTCCGAGGCACTCCCGTAAGCTTAGGTGTAT
>CAYUZA010000028.1:0-20207 GCA_964449535.1 uncultured Saprospiraceae bacterium | reverse complement strand
TCGCTCATATCTATGCGCGTGATGGCTTTTTCGTCATCAAACAATACCTCTGCCAGTGCTTTAGCTAATTCTGTTTTGCCTACTCCAGTAGGTCCAAGGAACAAGAAGGAGCCTATTGGGCGCTTGCTATCGCCCATACCAGCCCTATTGCGTCGGACTGCATCAGAAACAGCCTCTACGGCTTCCTCTTGGCCAATTATTCGTTTACCTATTTCTTTTTCCAGGTTCAGTAGTCGTTCTTTGTCACTTTGAACCATTTTGCTAACTGGTATTCCTGTCCATTTAGATACTACTGCCGCAATATCGTCTGCATCTACCTCTTGATTGGTAAATCGATTTTCTGGAGGTAGTTTTTCCAGTTTTTCTTCGGCTACTTTGAGCATGGCTTCCTTTTCCTTGAGCTGCCCGTATCGGATTTTGGCAACAGTTTCATAATCGCCCTCTCGTTCTGCTTTTTGGGCCTTGGTCTCCAGTTCTTCTGTTTCTTGTTTGATTTTTTGAATGGTGTCTATGATTTCTTTTTCATTTTGCCAAGCTGCTGTGATACTGTCGAGTTTTTCGCGAGCCTCGGAGAGCTGTTCAGCTATCATGCGGGATTTTTTCTGGTCTCCCTCTCGTTTGATAAATTCTTTTTCAATTTCCAACTGACGTACTTTACGCTGTAGTTCATCCACAGATTCAGGAACGGAATCCAGCTCCAATCGCAATTTTGCGGCTGCCTCGTCTATCAAGTCTATGGCTTTATCTGGAAGTTGGCGGTCAGCTATATAGCGGTGTGATAATTCTGCTGCAGCAATTAAAGCCTCGTCTTGAATATTGAGTTTGTGATACACCTCATATCTTTCCTGCAAGCCCCTCAAAATCGAAATGGTATCTTCTACCGAGGGCTCGTCAATGGTTACTGTTTGGAATCGGCGTACCAAAGCGCGATCGGTCTCAAAATATTTTTGATATTCATCCAATGTGGTAGCGCCAATGGTCCTAAGTTCACCTCTTGCCAATGCTGGTTTTAGAATATTGGCAGCATCCATAGCTCCAGAGCCTCCACCCGCGCCTATAAGAGTGTGTATTTCATCTATGAAAAGAATGATTTCGCCATTCGATTCTGTCACCTCTTTAATGACAGATTTAAGCCGTTCCTCAAATTCGCCCTTATATTTAGCTCCGGCGATTAAGGCGGCAATGTCCAGCATAAATATTTTTTTGGTCAGCAAGCTCTCAGGTACATCTTGTTCGACGATACGCCAAGCAATTCCTTCCACAATGGCAGTTTTACCCACGCCCGGGTCACCAATTAGGATTGGGTTATTTTTTTTCCTGCGAGATAGTATATGCAGTACCCTTCTTATTTCTTCATCGCGACCGATTATAGGATCAAGTTTTCCTTCAGCAGCTCTGTCATTTAGGTTAATAGCAAATTTATTCAGCGCGTTATATTGATTTTCTACGCCTTGATCGTTCACTTTTCGTCCTTTGCGGAGTTCTAGAATGGCAGCTTTCATGCCTTGATCCTGTACGCCTGCTTCTTTGAGCATTCTGCCTCCCGCATCATTTCCTTGAGCAATAGCCCATAAAAGAACTTCCAGGGAAATGAACTCATCACCAAGGTCTGTACTTAGCTTTTTTGCGCGTAATAAAGCTTGGTTGGCATCATTGGAAAGGTATTGTTTACCAGCATCTTTTATTCGGGCCAGTCTACTGAGGTTATCTTGAATTTTATTTTGAAGTCCAGCAGTGTTGACTCCCATTTTTTGGAAAAGAAATTGGGTTACATGTGCGTCTGTTTCTATCAGGCCTTTGAGCAGATGCAAGGTATCTACTGCCTGGTGTTCAGAACCGGCGGCTATTTCCTGTGCCTTTTGGATGCTCTCCTGGGCCTTTAAGGTGAAATTGTCTAAGGTCATATGGTTAAGGTTTTATCAATTTTACAGTACTTTGTGTACAAATTTGTAACCAAACTTCAGACAGCGCCATTTTGGCACAAAAAGCTCAACAAGCACAGACAAAATGACAGCAAGCTCTAATCAAAAGCGGATTTTAGTGACTGACCAGGTACATCCAGTTATGTTAGAAACGCTACGGAATTGGGGCTATTCGGTAGATTATCAGCCGGAAATTACCTATGAAGAAACTGGAGAGCGCATCTGGATGTATCACGGCTTGATAATCAACAGCAAAATTAATTGCCGCCAGTCTTTTTTGGAAAAAGCCGATAAACTGGAGTTCATCGGCCGGTTAGGTAGCGGCATGGAAATAGTTGATATTCCCTATGCACAGTCAAGGGGTATAGCGGTGTTTAGTGCTCCTGAGGGAAATGCACTTGCTGTGGCCGAGCATGCTGTAGGTATGATTTTAAGTTTAAACAATCACCTCAATCGGGCAGATCGTGAGGTTCGAGCTGGCATGTGGCAGCGTGCAGCTAATAGAGGGAGGGAGCTGAGCGGACTGCAGGTGGGTATTATTGGCTTTGGAAATACGGGCAGTACCCTTGCGGGATTACTAAAGGGATTTCGCTGCAAAATAGTGGCTTATGATCAATATGCGCCTTGGAAAATCAATAATGCCCTTGCGGAGGAAGTTTCTTTGGAAAAACTATTAGCTGATTCCGATATTGTTTCGCTTCACGTTTCGCATCCTGTACAAAATCATTATTTTGTTGATGATGCATTTTTAGCAGCCTTAAAACCAGGATGTCTTTTAATCAATACTAGTAGGGGCAATGTTATAGATACCCATGCGCTGTTGCGATCACTTCAAAATGGAAAGCTCAGAGGCGCGGGTCTTGATGTGTTTGAAAATGAAAATCCGGAGTCTTTTTCACAAGATGAACGAGAGATGTATCATCAATTATATACATTAGATCAGGTTTTATTAACGCCACATATAGCAGGTTGGACCGAGGAATCACTTTTTCGAATCTCTACAGTGTTGCTTCAAAAAATTAAAGTTTGGAAATCAGCATCCTATTCCAGGTGAATTTGTTAGAGAGATTAGCTTTTTGGTGTTTATTAATTATTAGTTATTCCCCTTTCAAAATTGTTTGAATACTCAATTCATCTAATTGAATATCTGCTATCCTTGACGGAGCATCGATCATCACATCTCTACCCATGTTGTTTTTAGGGAATGCAATAAAGTCTCTAATGCTATTTTGACCATTCATCACAGCACACAAACGATCAAAACCAAATGCAATGCCGCCGTGTGGAGGTGCACCATACTCAAAAGCACCCATGAGAAACCCAAACTGATCCTCTGCCTCTTCCGGAGTAAAGCCCAAAAGCTTGAAATTTTTAGCCTGCAATTCTCTGTTGAAAATTCTAATAGATCCGCCGCCAATTTCTACCCCATTCAATACTAGATCATAAGCGTCTGCGCGCAAAGATTTCATGGTATCATGGTCTCCATTAAGCATTCTAGGAATATCCTCCTTTTTAGGAGAGGTAAAGGGGTGGTGCATGGCATAAAATCGGGAAGTATCCTCGTCCCATTCCAAAAGTGGAAAATCTGTAACCCAAAGAGGTTTAAATTCGTCAGCCTTACGCAATCCCAAGCGATTGCCCAGTTCCAATCTCAATTCACCGAGCTGTTTTCGTACTTTATCTGTTTCTCCGCTTAATATAAAAAGCACATCCCCAGCAGTTGCACCGCAATGTTCTGCCCATTGACCTAGTGCCTCGTCGTCATAAAACTTACCAACTGTAGATTTTATGCTACCATCTGAATTATACCGCACATACACCAGACCTTTGGCGCCAATCTGGGGGCGTTTTACCCATTCGGTAAGATCATTTAAGTCTTTGTTAGACAATTGGTCAGCAACTCCCTTTGCGCATACTCCAATGATGAGTTCTGCGTCATCAAAGACCTGGAATCCTTTGTTTTTTAACAAATCATTAAATGTAGCAAAAGGCATGCCAAAGCGTATGTCTGGTTTATCTGAACCATATAGGCGCATAGCATCATCGTACGACATTCTGGGAAAGTCAGGAAGGTCGACATTAAGAATGGTTTTGAATAAATATTTGGTTAGCCCTTCGAAAGTCTGCAGTATTTCTTCTTGCGAGACAAAACTCATTTCACAGTCAATCTGCGTAAACTCCGGTTGTCTATCCGCCCTTAAGTCCTCATCTCTAAAACATTTAACAATTTGAAAATAGCGATCAAATCCCGACACCATCAATAATTGCTTAAACGTCTGAGGAGATTGAGGTAAGGCGTAAAACTGTCCGGAGTTCATGCGGCTGGGAACAACAAAATCCCTTGCCCCCTCCGGCGTGCTTTTTATCAGGACGGGTGTTTCTACTTCAATAAAGTTGTTTTCAGAGAGATATTTTCGGGTTTCCAAGGCAAGCTTATGCCTAAAAATAATATTGCGCTGGACTGGGCCCCTTCTCAAATCCAAATATCTGTAACGCATACGCAAATCTTCTCCACCATCGGTATCATCTTGTATGGTAAAAGGCGGAACCTTGCTCGGATTGAGTATTTCCAATCCCTCAACTTCGATTTCAATATCTCCAGTGGGGCGATTGGGATTTTTACTGTATCGCTCTCTTACTATTCCATTGACTTTCACGACAAATTCTCTGCCAAGTTTTCGAGCTGATTCGCATAGAGCAGTATTTTTTTCCATGTCAAAAACCAATTGAGTAATCCCATACCGGTCTCTGAGGTCAATAAAAGTGGTACCCCCAAGATCGCGATTGGAATCTACCCAACCACTTAATACCACAAATTGTCCAATATGCTCAGCGCGAAGGTCGCCACAAGTAAACGTACGATACATAAAATTGCTTTTGAACGGCAAAAATACACATAAAAAGCCCCGCATCGGCAAGTCTCAGGTATTGTTTTTAATAGAGCATAAGTCAATCGTTCCATCGGACGGTTGTTTCTTGTGAAAGAAGTTGTAGGCAGTATATTTGGAACGAAATTTGCTATCATTGTGAAGAAATGGCTTAACATGCGTCGTTTTTTGTGTATTATTTTAATATTATCCGTATCAGGTATTCAGATATCCACTACACTTTCAGTCAAAGAGCAACTTATAGAGCAGTTTGCTATCTTGTCGGTAACTGAGATGGAGGAATATGGAATACCTGCCAGCATAAAAATAGCACAAGCCATAGTGGAGACTAACTGGGGTAAAAGTCCATTGGCAGAGAAAGCGAACAATTATTTTGGCATTAAATGCAAAGAGACCTGGACAGGTCCTACTTTTTTACATCCGGATGATGATCGGGATAAAAAAGGGCGAATAGTTCCTTCTTGTTTTCGTTCATACAGCAACATTTCCGAATCATTTAGAGACCATAGTGAATTTTTAACCCATAGGCCATACTACAAAAGTCTTTTTAGTCTTGCGCCTGATGATTATATTGGGTGGGCGCACGGCCTTAAAAAATGTGGTTATGCTACAGATCCAAAGTATGCGCTCAAGTTGATTCATATTATAGAACAATACGATCTGGCTAAATATGACAAACGCCTCCCATGACGGCAGACGAATCAAAAATGACTAAAAAGCCTTATCTCAGTATAGTCCTGCCTGTTTTTAATGAGGCGGAAAACCTCTTTGAATTGAGAGATCGGCTCTTGAAAATATGTGATGGATTGGAGTATCCTGCCGAGGTCATTTTTGTAAACGACGGGAGTCGAGATGAAAGTAAATCTATCCTGGAGTCCTTTTCCAGATCCGATAGGCGAATCCGATTTGTGCATTTTACACGCAATTTTGGTCATCAGCAGGCTTTAATGGCCGGGATCGCTCGAAGCCGTGGTAAAGCCGTGATAACTATGGATGCTGACCTGCAAGATCCTCCCGAATTGATACCGTCCATGCTCGCTGCTTTTGAGAAAGGCGTGCCTGTAATTTATGCGCGCAGGCGGCAGCGAAAAGGGGAACATTGGTTCAAAAAAGGTACAGCATATTTATTTTACAGATTGTTAAGGCGAATAACTCAGGTAGAAATTCCGCTGGATACAGGTGATTTTCGGTTGATAAGTCGGGATGTAGTGGATAAGTTGGTGTCTATGCCGGAGCGTAATAGATTTTTAAGAGGTCAGATTGCCTGGTTGGGCTTCCAACATGGATATGTAGATTTTGACCGTGATGAGCGACGATTTGGCAAAACCAAATACTCATTGGGCAAAATGATTCGATTTGCACTAGATGGAATCACTTCTTTTTCGAACCTGCCCTTGCAGGCAGCATCTTTGCTGGGTTTTATTTTTTCAGGAGTGGCCTTTTTAATCGTGTTGTACGCTCTTTACTCAAAATTTGTTTTGAATCAGGTAATAACGGGTTGGACATCACTGATTATTAGCGCTATGTTTATTGGTGGGGTTCAGCTACTAAGTGTAGGTATCATAGGGGAATATATAGGTCGCATCGCTGGTGATGTGAGACGCCGTCCGGACTTTGTTATTGAGAGCGAGAGCGAAGATCTGACGGAAATAGACTAGTATTAACTAACAACGTCTACATGTAGGACAACTAATTGATATAACATTAGGTTGTAGACCTTGGTGTATATTTAAAGTCTTGAAAATTTCTTTGCGTCTCAAGCTACAATAAAATGATGATAGCTGTTTTGGCATTATATATTATGCATGTGTTCTCCAAAAATAATTCTAAAGTTGCAATCTTAAGTTATAGTTCGATTTATTAAAAGTTTACACATTCTTGTTCAACCCTACATTTTGGCATGAAGGAACAAGGATTTTTTTCGGTATGCAATAAAAAGTTGCCGGAGTAGCACCCACTATT
The DNA here is from genome assembly GCA_964449535.1 of uncultured Saprospiraceae bacterium. GTDB lineage: Bacteria > Bacteroidota > Bacteroidia > Chitinophagales > Saprospiraceae > SLDF01. Next base: position 13,435 of record CAYUZA010000028.1, on the reverse strand, counting down.
TCCCCATCGGCTTCTATTTCTACTGGGGTTTTGCCAACATGTGAAATGTGTATGCTTTCTATCTGATCCAGCTTTACTTTGTGGTGTTTTCCCAGGCTGCCGTCGAATAGTCGACGCAGTTGCATAATAACTTCCAATGGTTTAAGTGGGGCAATGCGGGTGAGTGCTAACAAGCCATCCTGAGGGTCGGCATGGGGAACAATTTGCATACCGTTGCCAGAGAATCGGGTGATACCTAGATTGACTGTAAAAAATGGATTTTGGTCGTGTATGTTAGCGCCAGACAATAGAAGGGTAGGGCTTTTGTAAGAAAAAAGGCATTTTAATAGCATCCAGAGATAAGAAGCCTTACCAAAGGTGGATTTTCCAGAGCGAAGCAAAGCTGCGGCCACATAGGAATCAAACCCGAGTCCCATGACATTAATAAACCAACGATTTTTTATCTCTTGGTTATCCAATACTATTTTCCCTAAATCTTGCCAGACAAAGTTACCTTTAATGATAGCTTGTATCAGGTCTTCGGGAACGTGTATTTGGTAATATCTTGCCCAATCGTTGGCTGTACCCAAAGGTACCGATGCTATGGTGAAAGCGGGTTGATCTGTAAGTGCACAAGCCATGAGCCCATTGAGTACTTCATGAAGTGTGCCGTCGCCACCGGCAACCATAAATTTATTATATCCACTCTCGGCCCATTCCTTAGCCAGGGTTTCAGCATGACCTGAGTGTGTGGTGTAAATTACTTTAAACGGGATTTGTGCTTGACGTAGTGCAGACTCGAAATTTCCTATTTTTTTTCTGCAGCGACCAGAACCTGCTTTAGGATTGGCAATGAGAATCCAGGTTGACTGGTCGTTTATCTGTGTATAAAAGTCCATTTATATGACCAATTAATCTATAAAAATGTGTTGCTTGTAATTTATCCTTAATTTTATGGGTGTAAATATGCGCAATTGCTTTTTATTCAATACTATCAGTCTGCTTATGAATATTTTAGAAATCAAGTCGGTACATAAATATTACGGAAATTACCACGCAGTTAATGATGTGAGTTTTGACATGCCGAAAGGAAGTATTTTAGGATTGCTGGGTCCAAACGGTGCGGGCAAAACCTCCTTGATACGCATCATTACTACCATCACTCGAGCGGATAAAGGGGATGTTTTTTTTGATGGAGAATTACTCTCGGCCAATCATCCTTCGCAGATTGGCTATATGCCCGAGGAGCGGGGTTTATATAAAAAAATGAAGGTTGGAGAACATTTGCAGTACCTCGCAGTTCTCAAAGGGATGCGACCCGAAGTAGCTAAAGCAGTCATTAAACAATGGATGGAAAAATTTGAAATAGAAAGCTGGCATGATAAGAGAATCGAAGAGCTCTCTAAGGGGATGCAACAGAAAATTCAATTTATTGCTACAGTGATTCATAAACCTAAGCTCCTCATTTTAGATGAGCCGTTTTCGGGTTTGGATCCTCTTAATGCAAACCTTATCAAAGATGAAATCCGAGCGCTTAATCAAGAAGGGATTTCTGTTATATTTTCAACCCATCGCATGGAACAAGTGGAGGAAATATGCGAGTATATGGTATTGATTAATCAAGGCCGTAAGGTATTGGATGGTCGGGTTCAGGCCATCAAAGAGCAATATAAAGAGAATGTGTTTGAAGTTCAGTTTTCCGGAGAATTGTTGGATGATATTCGGGTAGATTTACAGATGTTGAATGAGAGTTCCTCATTTATTCGCTTTCACGTTCAGGATCTGAGAATGGCAAATCAAGTATTGGATAGAATGATTCAATCTGGAGTGGTCATTCGGGAGTTTCGAGAGATTCTACCTAGTATCAATGAGATTTTCATCAATACAGTGCACGACACCAAAGCAAAAGTTGCTGCCGTTTAAAAAGAAAAAACCCAATAAAAAGACAGGATTATGCAAAAAATATGGTTAATCATCAAGCGAGAATATCTGACAAGGGTTACACGAAAATCATTTATACTAGCTACGCTATTGACCCCACTTGCATTTGGACTACTGATGGTAGTGGTAGGTCTGATATTTTCATATCAAAGTGATGACGAAAAGAATATTGTTATTAGTGATCAGGGCAATCTGCTTAAAAAGGCCATTGCAGACAGCCAAAGCATGTATTTCAGTTTTTCAGACGATCCCTTGGATTCGCTAAAGGCTCGATATAACAGAAAGGAGTTTGATGGAATTTTGATTTTACCTGCCATAGCCCCGGGTGATCTGGACAATAGAAAATGGGTAGTCACCTTGCTTTCTGATGAACAGCTGGAACCTGATGCTACTCAACGCATGAAGAATGAGTTGGAAAAGCGGCTTCGTATTTATCAAATGGAACAGCTGGGTATAGCGGAAGAGACTTTGGAGAAACTTGATGTGGGTGTAGTGATTGATCCGGATCAGGTAAACCGTGATAAAGACAGTAAGTCACAGGAAAAAGCATTTACTTCTTTGACGAGTGCGGTGGCTTCTGGGATAGGTATGATTGTGGGTGTATTGATGTATCTGATGGTATTCATCAACGGTTCTATGGTAATGCGAAGTGTTATGGAAGAAAAGACCAGCCGTATCGTGGAGGTAATGATTTCAAGCGTAAAGCCTTTCCAATTGATGTTGGGTAAATTGATAGGCGTTGGCAGTGTTGGCATCACTCAATTACTGATATGGGCCATATTGCTTCCGATCATTGGACTTATTGCCACCCCATTTATGCTGGGAAGCGATCCACAGGCAATGATGGAAATGCAGGCGGCCCAAGCGCCCGTAGATTTGGAGGAGATCAATCCTGTGTATTTGTTGGCAGAGTTAGAGCGTATGAATTGGCCACTGATAGGAACTATGTTTGTGTTGTTTTTTGTGGGTGGGTTTTTTATTTATTCATCTTTATTTGCGGCGGTAGGATCGGCCATTGGTGATGATATGGGCGAAGGGCAGGCGCTTACCATTCCTATCACTATACCAGTATTGGTAGCTTTTTATATCATGATAGTGGCGGTGCGGTCGCCCAATAGTACACTTGCCGTATTTGCTTCCATTTTTCCGCTTTTTTCTCCAATAGTTATGCCAGCCCGGATGGCATTTGAACCACCCATGTGGCAGATTATTTTGTCATTGGTCCTATTGGTAGGTTCGGCACTGTTCTTTGTTTGGTTGTCAGCTCGCATTTACAGGGTGGGAATATTGATGTATGGTAAGAAAGCAACATTTAAAGACCTTTGGAAATGGTTTTTTTATAAAGGTTAACCTCTTTTAACACATTAATTATTTAGGTCTATTTGGGCAGTAGTATTTATTACCTTTGAGTATTAATCTGTAACCCAAGGGTTATTTCTTTAATTAATTCAAGGTATATGGTAGATTATAATCCCAAGGATTGGCTAGTTTTTATTTTTCGCTTCCATAAATCGGATACTTTTCGAAGACTGATACCTATGATGATAACCATAGGGTTGTACACATGGGGAATATTGTATTTAGAATTGCAGTATTGGAAGCTTGCGGACAACAGTTTGGTGCGTAATACGACGGTTCTGCATACAACACTAGGATTTGTTATATCCTTATTATTGGCTTACCGCACCAATACTGCATATGAGCGATGGTGGGAAGGCAGAAAACTGTGGGGGTCGCTTGTGAATGTTAGCCGAAGTCTATCTATGAAGTTGGCTGCCATGCTCCAAAATGACTCTGACAAAGAATTTTATCGAATTGGGATTCCTTTGTTTGCCCGAGAGTTGTCAGCGCACTTGAGGGGTAGAACCTTGCCGGTACCGGAAGCTCCATTTGATGTACAGGGAGACTGTCACCGTCCAAATGCTGTGGCAGCCAAGTTATTTGAGCGGGTCATTCGTCTTGGAAAAGATGAAAGTCTGAATACGCATCAAATGTTGATGATTCAAACGGATCTGCAGACAATGGTCGACGTATGCGGAGCTTGTGAGCGAATCAAAGCTACACCTATTCCTTATTCATACAGTGCTTTTATCAAAAAATTCATTTTTTTCTATGTTATGACTCTGCCATATGGGTTTGTATTTAGTTTGGGATATTTTGCCATTCCAGTGGTTATATTTATCTTTTATGTGCTGGCAAGTCTAGAGCTGATAGCTGAAGAAGTGGAGGATCCTTTTGGCGCTGATGCCAACGACCTACCCACGGAGCAGCTCGCAGCTAATATTAAGCGACACGTGAGGGAGTTGATTTGAATTTAGGCCACTTCTAAAGGGTTTGAGGGATATATAATATCCATCCAAAAGGCATTTGCGCGATCTCCAATATGATTAATTATTTTAGTTAAAAAAAGCCAAGACTATTGTCATTTGCTCCCAATTTAATTATATTTATAACATAAATATTACATTATGTTTTCAATTAATAACATTAATTATAATAGTTGCTGCTTTGAAAAACCGTAAGGCGGAGTTTGCATTTATTAACATGAATCTAATGAGATTAAAGCTTCCTTATTTTTAAATTTAAAACCACAACTATGAAAAATGTGTATCCGCTTTTCGTTTTCGCCTTTTTGCTGATAGCATGTCAAAAACAGCCACTGGGCCCTCCAAATATGGATTTGAATCACTTTCTTCGGGACTGCCCCGAAATTATGCCTTTCATTTCCAATATGTTTCCGAATGAATCTGTATTGAAAATTGAAAAATACATAGACGACGGCAACCAGGAAATCGATATTTATTTATCAAATAGAATAGAACTGGAGTACGGTATTAATTGCAATCTTATAGAGATAATAGCCCCCTCCGGTATTCCCGACGCGGCATTGCCTGCAGCTCTGGTGGACTATGTTCGGTTAAATTTTCCAGGTATTAAAATCCTGGAGTGGGAATTATACTCCAACTATCAGGAGATCAAGCTGTCCAATGGCTTGTATCTGGAGTTTAGCCTGGATGGAAGATTTCTTCGGATCGATGATTGTTTTCCAAACCTCAACATCGCCTGGTAAAGAAATGGCATGGGCTGTGTTTGCCTCTAATCTCAGTTTTAATACAATCAACCATGTAATCTATGAAAAAGAATAAATTATTTGTGCTTGCTTTGGCTTTTGTGACTGCTTATTCCACACCAATGAAAGCTCAGGAAAATGCCGATACACAAACTTTGTTTGGCGCCAGCAGCGAGCTTTCCATGAGGGATTTGGGCTTTTGGGTAGCTCCGTCGTATGGGTTTACTCAAATGGATGGAGACGCTGCATCCTTATTTCATCTGAGAGGAGGAGTCGCGATAAAAGACAAGTTGTCTTTTGGGGCCTTTTATCAGGTTTCCTTAAATGAAATTTTTCCCCGGAGTGAGTCCATTTCCAATGTGTACATGGACTATTGGGCTCTGGGCGGGTTTGCAGAATACACCCTTTGGTCCAAACGACTGTTCCACCTTACATTTCCTCTATATCTCGGGTTTGGTGAAGTTCAGATGGATAATGATTTTGGAGATGCCGGCTTAGGTGAAGCAAATTTCTTTCAAATTGAACCTTCAGCGCTATTGGAGTTGAATTTGAACCGATACGTTCGACTGAATGTAGGGGCTGGTTACCGTTTTGTAGGAGAGTTGCAATACAGAAATTTCACTCAGTCGGATATTTCTGGATTGACTGGATTTATATGTTTAAAAATTGGCTTGATTCCATTAATGTAATTTTAAGGCCGTTTATCCCATTGATACAAACGATGAAGCAAATGGTCAATAATATAAATAAGCATGTTAGGGAGCTGATATGAAGGCAATTTTTTATTTTAAAACGGACAAATCATTGATTTTAAATTTAAATTTCACCTCTTTAGTATTATAAAAAACTTAAAGCCGATTTAGTTGGAAAATTCTGTCTTGTAAACATTTATTTTTTAAAAAGTAATCGAATTTAGAAAAAAATAGTAGGTTTGGAGCAGTAATAGTTACTCTAAATGCTAGATTTACCTAAGTGGACGTGGGTTTGGGCTTTATTTGTAATTTTCCACACACAAAGTATTGGTCAAAGAGATACATTATTTTGGTTTGTGGCGCCCCATATTACGCCTGGTCATAGCAGCGGACCGATGATGCTCCGAATAGCTTCATTTTCTGATGCTGCCCGAATCGTTATTGATCAGCCTGCTAATACTTCATTTGTACCTATTGAAATAAATTTACCAGCCAATGGTACTCAATCTGTAAATTTAACTGCTCATTCTAGCACAATACTAAACTATCCCCCAGCTCAAATTTTGACATACGGTATACGCATTCGAAGTACAGCCGATATTTTTGTTTACTATGAAGTAAATCGACCCGATAATCCTGATATTTTTTCATTAAAAGGTCAAAATGCACTAGGCAATAGATTTTTTGTACCTATCCAAAATACTTATAACAGCGGTAATTATAATCCGCCAGCTAGGGCAGGATTTGATATTGTGGCTACCGAAGACAATACCGTAGTAAGCATAACGCCCAAACATGATGCTGTAGGACATCCTGCAGGTATTTCTTTCGATATTACATTAAACGCCGGTCAAACCTATTCTTTAGAGGCTGTATCACCTTTAAGTAGCTTAAAGCTTTCTGGGTCACTTATTGAATCTAGCAAACCTATCGCCGTGACTATGAAAGATGATTCCAGTAGAGGTCCAGCCGGCACCTGCTCAGATTTGGGAGGCGACCAACTTGTACCTACTCATGTTCTCGGTACAGAATATGTAGTGGTTAGGGGCTTTTTGAATTTGCACGATCATGTTTATATTTTAGCTACGGAGGACGATACGGATATTTTTATTAATGGAAATTTTACCAGTACAATTCAGCAGGGAGATTTATATGCCATGTTACTTCCTGCTGATGCCATGCATATACGCACAGATCACCCGGTATACGTTTCTCACTTATCTGGATATGGCTGTGAGACTGGAGCTGCTATCTTACCTAAGCTTAATTGCACAGGTTCTCTTGAAGTGAGTTTTGTACGTTCATCAAACAATGGATTTTTTTTAAATGTTTGCACAGCTGCCGGAAATGAAACAGCGTTTAGCCTAAATGGAAATACCAGCATAGTCCATGCAGGGTTGTTTCAGGATGTTCCCGGAACCAATGGTGGTTATAAGTTTGCACGTATTCAGCTTAATACCAGTCAGGTACCACTTGGGGTGTTCAGTACTCTTAAAAACTCGACAGGGGTTTTTTCTATGGGCATAGTTAATGGATCACCTGACGGAGGCACCCGATACGGTTATTTTTCAGATTTTGCTACATTTCGGGTAAGAGCAGGTTCCTCCTCTAAAAGATTGTGTGAGGGCGATAGTGTTCAGTTAATAGCTGAATTTTTTCCAAATGCCACTTACCAATGGACAGGACCGGGACAATTTACCTCAAAGGATAGGGAGGTAAAATTGCAGGCCAGTAGCATTAATCAATCCGGTTGGTATAGCGTTACAGCAGAAGTTCCCGGATGTCCATCATCTACGGACAGTGTATTTATTGAAATACAACAAAGGCCTATGGCCTTGGATTATGGTTATCCTGGACCAGTATGCGAAGGATTTCCTATAGATTTATTTGTCGATGTGGAACCGGGTATATCTATTTCATGGAATGGGCCAAATGGCTTCGAGTCAGATACTTCGCATATTAGTATTGATCAAGATTCTACAGAAGCTAAAGGGATATATACTTTCGTATTAAGTAATGGAATATGTTTAAGTGATACCTTCAGTATTTTGGTTGATGTAAATCCCTCTTATTCTACCTCGTTTACAGTAGAAGCTTGTGACAAATATATTTGGCCTGCAGATGGAAATGAATATAGAGAAAGCGGTTTGTACATGCTGAAACTACTAAGCGATGCAGGATGTGATAGTATCCTTATGCTTCAACTAGAAATCAATAAATCAACAGAACTCGTGGACGAGCATCGGGCTTGTGATTCATTTACTTGGCCAGTTAATGGAAAAACATATACTGCAACAGGTTTATACAGGGAAACGTTTCAGGGTCAGAATGGATGTGACAGCGTATGGATGCTTGATTTGACTATTGATAAAAGTCAGCTTATAGAAGAGGTGATAAGAGCCTGTGAAGAGTTTGAATGGTCTGTCAATGGCCGAACCTACACCGAAAGTGGAGTGTTTTTAGAAAGTTTTGTTGATCAGGGAGGGTGTGATAGTATTCGGCGATTAGTGTTGGAGATTCAACCTTCCTATCTGGTCGAAACTGTCGCTGATACATGCGGGTCATACACATGGCCGGTTAATGGTGTAACATACTTTTCGTCTGGATTTTATAAAAAAGAGCTACAGAGTGCAGGGGGATGTGACTCTATATTGACACTTGACTTAACTATTTTTTCAATAGATACGATTTATGAGTCTATTGATACAGTGTACTATTACAATTGGCCTGTTGACAATAGAACATTTTTTGAATCTGGCATTTATGAGGCGGTGTTTAAGTCTGCCTCAGGCTGCGACTCTGTACATATTTTAAATCTTCGGCTCCGTGAAGAAAAAGGTGTTTTTGTTCCAAATGTTTTCACTCCCAATGGGGACGGGATTAATGATCGGTTTACGCTTTTTGGCACCGAGTTTGCAAAGAGAGTTCTATCTCTTATTATCTATGACAGGTGGGGTGAGAAAATTGCAGAATACGAGGATTTTCCATTGAATGACACTTCGTTTGGTTGGGATGGATTGTTCAGGGGTGAGCCTATGAATCCAGGGGTATTCGTTTACACTGCCGAGGTCTTATTGCTTTCCGGAGAACGACTGGTACTTAAAGGTGATGTGTTATTGTATCGATGAGTTTACGGTCATTTGATCACATCAATTTTTTCTTTTTTTCTTTTCTTAGTCTATTTTGGGTGCTATACGAATGCTCGATTAAAAGGTAATTAAGTGCAGGGTATTTTAACGATAAGCGCTCAGCTTTTTACAAAATTAATCAACACGACCATTGTTTTATTAATTGAAATACATTATATTATAAATATAATAATTACAATATATAAACTTGACCTAAGATGACACAAAAATCAGGGGTTGATTTATATGCCTTACTATATCTTTGAGAAGTGAAGGTCCTCTAGTGGATCTAACCATCGCGAAATCAGGCTCGTTTCAGGGAGTTTACGATGCATAATTAGTGCTTCAACCGGTGAGTGTTCGGGTATGATTCTGCGGGTGGTACAAGTATTAATCTCGTGATCCTTTAGCTTTTTCCCCAAATACCTTGGTAAAGGCAGATGGTAGTAACTTGTGTTGCTGCCATTCAGCCGACCAGGTAGGTAGTGAGACTATATTATCAATATTAATGGCTAGCGGTCAGCTATAAAACTGCTCCATTATAAAGAAATAACACATTGGACTTCTTAGAGCCTTTGATGCCGAAAGTGGCAGAAAAGGCTCATTTTTTTACATTTTACAAATGAGTTACCAGATGGATGCGTGGTTTAGCTGTATTTGCTCTCCAAAAAATAAAGCCGTGGCCGATTCAAAAGAAGGTGTGAGGTCGGAAACAAAAAATTGACGATTGGGCACGAGACTTTGCTTTTGCAGTAATCCGTGAACCTCAAGTGTCGATTTTACTTGCTCGGCTACTACCTGGGTGGAGTCAATTACTTGGACTTCGTTTTTGAAATGAGATACTATTTCTTCGCGTATAAGCGGATAATGGGTACATGCCAACAGTAAGGCCTGTATACCTTCAAATCCGGGGTGATCTAAATAGCTATCTATAACCGACTGTCTAATCCGCCGATCTGCAAAACCCTCTTCAATCATGGGCGCCAACAATGGTGTGGCTAGCGAAAAAACATCCATTTGCTGGTTCTTTTCTCGGATTTTTTGTTCATAGATTCGAGAATTGATGGTTGCTTTAGTAGCAATTACACCAACCTTGTGAAATCCTTGTTGCACCACATAATCTACCAAAGGGTCTACTACGTTTACAATTAGTGCTTGTCCCCGAAAAAAATCAAGCAATGTGTGGTATGCTGCACTAGAGGCGGAATTGCAAGCTATGACTATCATTTTGCAGTTCTTGTCCAACAAGAACTTTGCTATTTTCAGACTGTAATAGCGGATGGCATCAGCAGATTTTTCTCCATAAGGCATATGTGCTGTATCCCCAAAATACATAATAGATTCATGAGGAAGTGCATCAACTATAGCTTTGGCCACTGTAAGACCTCCTATACCGGAGTCGAATATGCCAATAGGCGCAGTGGCTTTATCGGATTGCATGGAAATCAGATGCCTAACTCCTTCTTGACAAGTTCAGTAATATCACTTGACTCTTGGGCATAAAGCACCATCCCAGCACTTAGGTCAATGATATAGCTATACCCTTTTTGCTTGGACACTACTTCTATAGCAGCATTAATTCTGTCTAGTATGGGTTGAAGGAGTTCTTCTCTCTTACTTAGAATTTGCATCTGCATTTCTTGCTCGTATTTCTGTATATTTTCTTCTTCCGATTTAAGCAATTTTGTTTGCTCCTCCAATTGACGAGGGGAAAGTTCGCCCTGCTGTTCCTTTCTTGCTATTTCTTGATATTTTTTCTGGAAATCCTCGACCATCATTTGCCCTTTTTTTTGCATTTGAGTCTGGAAAGCCTCAAGGTTGGATTCCGCTGCTTTTACTTCAGGTAATTCGGAAAGTATAAGCTGCGAATTGATATGACCGATGTTTTGAGCCATAGCTGTGGTAAATAAAGCTAGACAAATGGTCACGATCGAAAAAAGCTTTTTCATGCAATTATTTTTTCTAAATTAAATAGTAAGATTCAAAATAGATAAGTGTATAACTCCTACCAATCTGTTAAGAGCCGTAAAAGTACAATTTATTTTTTGATGTTCAAACGCCGCATGACATCCTCGGTTTTATCGAGTGTTTCGTTTACATAAAGAAGGCCCGCCGCCGAGCTTTTTTCCAAGATAATATCATAGGCACGCTCTTTAGCATAGGCATCAACTGCAGCGAATATTTTTTCTTGTATGGGCTGAACCAACTGTTGGCGTTTTTTAAACAAAGATCCTTCAGGGCCAAATTTTTCCCGTTGCATATCCCTCACCTCTTTTTCCTTATTCATGATTTCATCTTCCTTGGCCTTGCGCATTTCTTCACTCAGCAGCACCTGCTCTGCCTGATACTTGTTGTACATACTTTTTATCTTATCCTGCTCATTGGCAATTTCCTGTCTCCAGGTGGTAGCTATTTTGTCTAATTCGTCTTGGGCTCGAGTATATTCAGGCATACTTTGAAGTATAAGATCCAAGTCGATAACGGCAATTTTTTGTGCCTGAGTAGCAGTAATACTAATAAATGAAAGGGCTGCTACAAATAACAAATGTTTCATGATGGATATATTTTTAACTAAACTACTTCTTTTAAAACGGTGTGTCTGAAGACAATGTTACAACAATCCGTGGATTTATGAAATTTCCGTCATTTTAAAAATTGAAATAATGGAAATTTTGTCTACCTTTTGTTTTTACGAACTCTAAAAACAACTATTTTGCTGCTAAATTTTATATGTGTATAATGCTGGATTAGTATTAAGTAAGCTGCATATCGGCATCTGATTTTCTATATGCCTTGTATCTTCCTTTACCGAATTTAGTGCCGTTGAATTGCCTAAATTTACGTTGTATAGTCCGCTCTTCTTCGGGTAGTTGATTGAATGACCTACAATCTTCTGAACAACAGCTTTCCATTTTTTCAGCACATTCTTTACACTGCAAAAAGAGAATATGGCAGGCATCATTGGCGCAATTGACATGGGTATCGCAAGGAGCGCCACATTGGTGGCAGTGGGCGATAATCTCCTGAGAAATGCGCTCTCCCAGACGCTCGTCAAAGACAAAGTTTTTACCTATAAATTTGTTTTCAAGTCCTTGTTCTCTCACTTGGCGGGCGTATTCTATGATACCACCGTCTAACATGTACACTTCTTGAAATCCGCGATGAAGCATGTAAGCAGACGCTTTTTCGCAGCGTATACCACCCGTGCAATACATGAGTAGAGGCTTGTCGCGCTGTTCCTGGAGCATTTCAGCAACCAGAGGTAGCTCTTCGCGGAAGGTCTCCACGTCTGGGCAAAGGGCATTTTTAAAATGGCCCACCTCACTTTCGTAGTGATTGCGCATATCCACGATGACGGCGCCTTCTTTATCGGCGATGGCATTAAATTCGGCAGCACTCAAGTGTCGTCCGCGTTTAGTTACGTCGAAGGTGTCGTCATCCAGCCCGTCGGCTACGATTTTTTCGCGAACTAGGATTTTCAATTTAAAAAAGGACTTGCCGTTGTCATCCACCGCGATGTTGAGGCGTATACCCTGCAAGAAAAGGATGGCGTCCAGGGCCTCGCGAAGGGCATCTATATTGGCTTTTGGCACGGATATTTGACCGTTGATGCCTTCATAGGCTACGTAAATGCGGCCGAGAACACCCACGGAGTGGAGCAACAGGTACAGGTGATCCCTGAAAAATCGGGGGTTGGGTAGGTGGTAATACTTGTAAAATGAAATGGTAATGCGCTCTTCCTCGCTTTCCATCATCCGACGCTTCAGTTCGTCTCGATTAATACGGTTATGCAGTCTCATGTGTAATTTGGGTACGGGTTAACAAAAAGCAAGTTGCATACTTGCGGTTAAAAGGTACCAGCCTTTGCGGGTGCAAAGATAACAAGAATGTGGCAGAGCATCAGGTGTCGGCAGTAATGACTTTCGTCATTTAATCCATATTCGGATCGAAAATCACTCGTCCAGGCATGGCTAAACCTTAGGGAAAGAAGCGATGTAGTACACTGACATTGGGCCTGGCACCTAGTATTTCCAGCACCTTATTAACCATCATATTAAGACTCGCATAAGGTGATATACTACTAGGTTGATGGTTTCTCATTATTCTTGACTCAAGTTGCTGCCAGTATCGAAAATGACATACTAGCACCAATGTCTATGTAATAAGGATTGATAAAAACAACAAAGGGGGCATATGCCCCCTTTGTAAAAATTAAATTTGTTGTTATTTTCTACCTAAAAAGGCTTGAACGCCTATTCCTAAGTAAAGATCTCCATGATCCTCATGAATGTTGTACCTTATTATAGGTTCGAAGGCAATGTTAGGAGTGGCAAACACAGAATACCCCAGACCAAAATTATATGTTGTTGAAGCATCATCTTCACCCTGTTTACTGTAAGTCAAACCAACCTGAGGAAATAATCCTTTCCAGGCATAATATCTGACAAAAGGACCAAATTCAATCTGTGTCTCTTCTTCAATATCAATATTAAAATTTACTCCTGCTCCGAGTCTTTTAGTGAAAAAATATCCAATCTGTGGTTCGAATTTGAATGCATTTTCACCTTCAGAGGATTCGAAAGCAATAGAACCTCCCACCATAATGGCACCTTTGTTTACTTGTG
>CAYUZA010000027.1:11004-20551 GCA_964449535.1 uncultured Saprospiraceae bacterium | reverse complement strand
ATTTATGGAAAAATACAACGGTCAATTGACTTGGTAGTCACTTAACCGTTGTATTTATTTTTCGTTACAAAGTACCTCTAAGTTCTTGTTCTCTCTCAATGGCTTCAAAAAGAGCCTTAAAATTTCCTTTTCCAAATGATTTAGCGCCTTTTCGTTGGATTATTTCAAAGAATACTGTAGGACGGTCTTCTACTGGTTTAGTAAAAATCTGCAACAGGTAGCCATCATCGTCCCGATCTATTAAGATATTTAATTTTTTTAGTGCCTCCATATCTTCATCTATTTTTCCAACCCTCTCTTGAACTGTTTCATAATAGGTTTCCGGCACGTAAAGGAAATCAATCCCATTTGCTCTCAATTGACCAACTGTTTCAATAATGTTGTCCGTAGCTACCGCGATGTGTTGTACTCCAGACCCTTTGTAAAAATCAAGAAACTCCTCAATTTGCGACTTTTTTAGTCCTTTTGCTGGCTCATTAATCGGAAATTTGATGTATCCATTTCCATTGGATACTACTTTGCTCATCAAAGCAGTATATTCGGTAGATATGTCCTTATCGTCAAAAGTAATTAACAAATTAAAACCCATTACATCTTGGTAAAACTTAACCCATTGGTTCATTTGACCCAGCTCAACATTTCCGACGCAATGATCTACAAATTGAAGGCCTATAGGAGCCTTTTGGCGTAGACTTTTTCTGGCTTGAAAACCGGGCATAAATGCACCATGATAATCTTTTCGTTCTACAAAGGTATGAATGGTCTCACCGTATGTATGAATAGATCCCCTAACGATTTTGCCATAACCATCTTCTATAGTTTCCAATGGTCTGGCCATGATTGCTCCTTTTTCCAAGGCAGTATTAAATGCTTTTTTAGCATCATCTACCCACAATGCAAGATCTTTGACACCGTCACCATGTAGAGCTACATGTCTCGCTATTTCAGAATCTTGATGGAGCGATCCTGTTAAAACAAATCGAATTTTTTCTTGCTGAAGTACATATGAAACTACATCTTTGGATCCGGTTTCAGGTCCTTTGTAAGCTATAAGTTCAAATCCAAAACAAGCTTGATAAAACAAGGCAGCCTGTTTTGCATTTCCAACGTAAAATTCTATATAATCTGTCCCGTTTAAGGGAAAAACATCTTGTCTGATTTCTTTTTTTTCTTGAATAAGGGTATCCATGGTGTGCTTTATTTTATGTAAATCAATTTATGGTAGCCAAGATTTGTAATAGTCAGGCATTTCAATGCCAGCAGCCGCTTTTGTCATTAATAATGGCCTGAAAGTATCTACCATGACAGCTAGTTCTAAGGTTTCTTTTGCGCCAATGCTTTTTTCAACTGTTCCCATATGTGGTCCGTGAGGAATTCCTCCCGGATGTAAGGTGATCATGCCTTGTTCTACATGTTTTCTGCTCATAAAATCACCATCTACATAATAAAGAACCTCGTCGCTATCAATATTAGAATGATTGTATGGCGCAGGAATAGCTTGAGGATGATAATCAAATAGTCTGGGCACAAAAGAACAAACTACAAATCCTCTTGTATGAAATGTCTGATGTACCGGTGGCGGCTGGTGCACCCTTCCAGTTATGGGTTCAAAATCGTGGATAGAAAAAGCATAAGGATAAAGGAAGCCATCCCAGCCTATTACATCAAAAGGATGATTGAGATAGACATAGGGATACATTAAATCCTGTTTTTTAATAAAGAGTTTAAATTCTCCCTTTTCATCATTTACGGTAAGTCGGTCTGGCTTCCGTATATCTCTTTCGCAAAATGGTGAATGTTCAAGCAACTGTCCATACACATTTCGATATCTGGAAGGCGTTTCTATTGGGGCTGTTGACTCAATAATTAAAAGCCTGTTTTCTGGGTGGTCGAATTCAATCTGGTAAATCGTGCCTCTAGGGATAACCAAATAATCACCATAAGAAAAAGAGAGACTGCCATACATAGAGTTAAGCGTTCCACTCCCTTTGTGTATGAAGAGAATTTCATCAGCATCCGCATTTTTATAGAAATAGTCTGTAGTACCTACTTTAGGAGCTGCCAAGCTTATTTTGCATTCGGAGTTGACCAAAACAGGCGTTATGCTCTCCAGATAATGTCCTCCACTAGTAAGCTGAAAGCCTCGTAAACAACGATGTTTTAGCTGTTTGTCATGCACAGTTTCTGCAGCTACTGATATAGGATCTCCAATTTGAAGTATTTGAGTTGGAGGATTGCAATGATACAATAATGAGTATACACTGCTAAAGCCTTCTGTTGAAAATAGTTGCTCATGATATAAACTCCCGTCCTCCTTGCGAAATTGAGTATGCCGTTTGTGCGGTATTTGCCCAAGTCTGTGGTAATGCATTACTATTCCTAATTTTCAACAAATATAAAGTATATTGTTTAATTCAGGTTCGAGATTATATCAGGGTGGATTTTACCATGCAGGACGTAATCTGATTGAAAAACCAATTTTACATTTTGAAACCTATGGTAAGCACTAGCAATGAGCTATTAACTGTTTGATTAACAGAAGTTTGAGGGGCATTGTTAATGGCATAAGGTGAATACAAATCAACCCTATTCCTACGAACAAAAGCAATATCGGCAAAAAAAGCGTTTTCTCTTATGCCAGCACCTAGACTGTACCCAAACATAAATTGATCATCGCCTCTGAATGGACTGCCTTCCCAACTTAAACCTGCACGGGCTCTCCAGATGGATCTGGCATATTCTACTCCTGTTCGTATGTTGAAGGCACTGCTTAAGCGCCTTTTGATATCGTCATTCAAAACACGTTGATATTGACGGTCACTCAAACTTGGATTTTTAAATGTAAATGAGGCATTTGAATAATCCATATAATCCGCTTCGGCTGATACAAAGCCAAAACCTGGAATGAGATAACCTACCGAACCTACAGCCTTCCAAGGAGTTACAATTCGGTATTCAAACCTGCCCTCAGGAGAGCTGGCTGTTAGGGTTCTCGTGTCCGGTAATGAATAAGTGTACATTAAGCTGTTGGAAAAATTTTCTGTAATGTTCAATAGAGTGGGGGTGTGAAGACCTAATCCAACTCTAAATGCAGGAAGAGGCATAAGTATAGCTCCAAACTTTGCATTCACTCCGGTTCCGCTTGCCTGCAGCAATTCAGTTAACTGGAGTTGATTAAAAACTGGGATTAAGTCTGTTGGATCATTTTCTTGATAGGTTTTATTTGCGCTGTATTGGTAGAATGGAATTCCTATAGAAAAGCCTAGCATTGCTTTCTCAGAAAAATTTCCAGAAATGGCGAGGCTTAGTTCATTAGATCTACCCTTCAAGCTTGCTGATTGGGATTTTTCGAGCGTAAATCCAGGTATATTCTCAACGTCATTTTTGTATGTACCGTCAGTATTAGGGCCATAAATTGCCCCAACGTCAAAAGCGAGTCCCTCCTCGAAATCACCCAATTCCGAAAGCGTCAGACCGTTGGCAAGAGCCGTGTACCGCTCCACAATGCTACCTGGAGTACGGCCTTGGAAGTAAAATTCTTGTTGATAATCTGCTACGCGTTGCAAGCCTATGCTGAAATTAACCGTTGACCATTTTCCGGATGAAGGCTGTGAAGCAACCACAAGTCCTATGTTGCTAATTCCAATTCGATTGGCACTTTCATCTATGGGATTGTTTTGTATGCCCTCTATCTGACTTCGGGTGTGAACACTCCAAAGGCCAGGACTAATAACAAAATCGGACTTCCTGAAATTAGCCAACCCTGCTGGATTGCTGCTAATTACACTAAAATCAGCCCCTAATGCCCCCATCGAAGCTCCACTGCCTAAAAATCGAGCTGTTCCTACCGGTTGAGTTTGGCTGTAGCGCAAAGCATCGTTAAATGTTTGACCCATTGCGGTAAAGCTAATGACACAAAAAACGGTAACCATTATATAATGACGAATAACCATGATTACATATTTATAAAAAGGGGCAAAATATGCATTCTGCCCCCTAATTTTAAAGGAATATTATTTTTTTAACCTCTTGGAGAGGTTCTCCCTCCAGAACTTGCCGGAGTTGTAGATCTACTACTTCCTCCACTATTAAATCCTCCTCCAGAGGAGCCTGAGCTTCTTGGACTACTTTGCCATGAATCTCTTTGGGCAGGACTGGTCGAACGTTCAAAACTTCTTGGAGAGCTTCTTTCTTGTCTGGGACTAGTCTCAGAAGAGCTTCTTCTTTCGTTTCTAACTGGCGCTGTAGACGATTCCTGCCTGGAGACTCTTCTTTCAGGTGTTGCTGTGCTTCTTTCTTCCGAGTTCCTTTGTCCATTGGATGAGGTGGTTTCTCGTTCTGATGATCTTGAATCCAGTTGAAAAAATCTCGGACTGGGTCTTTCAGTTGAAATGCTGTTCTGATGGGCACTTGAAGGCTCATTGGATCTTGAATTTCTGGTTTCTGTAGCTTCAGTACGGGAATCAGCTATTGATTCTCTCGTGCTCCTTCTTTCATCAGTAGTTTGTCTTTCAACTCCGTTACTAATACCTTGATCTGCTTCTTGTTCAATGTTAACATTGGTGTCTCTTATGGGGGTTCTAACCTGCGCTCTTGGCGTACTAGTTACGGATCCACCCCTTCTTGCCGTATATACTGTCGGTCTAGCATTAGGATCTGAGTTGTTGCCTCCCCATCCATTGCCATTCCAACCGCCATTGTTCCAGCCCATTCCAGGATAACCCCAGCCTCCATTCATTCCCCACATAAAACCATTGTTGAAACCACTGGTGTAACCCATCATAAAAGGATCCATCATCCAAGGATTAGCACCCCATCCCATGAATGGATCATTCCAAGGCGAAAAACCCCATGGAGAATAACCCCATCCCATACCCCAGCTACCCCATCTGTTCCAGCGGTTGTAACAAATACTTAAGCCGGGTCTAAACCATGGGTTCATAGGTCTTCCAATCCAAGCTCCACCAAATGCGAAAGGGTTGTGCCATGGGTTCATGAAAGGGTCGTAAAAAAATGGGTCATAAAATCCAAAGCCCGGGTTTGGCCTGTGAAACCTACGAATACGGCGGCTATATTCATAATCATAATCGTCATAGTAATCGTATTCAGCTCCATCATAATCACCATGGGCATAATTGTTTTCCGGGTATGTTTGGTCACCATAATCAATTGCGTTAGCAGTTTTGGTTACACCGGGTTTGTAATACAAGTCATCAAACTGGGCAGATGCAATCGTTTGACTCAATAAAATCATGGAAAGCATGTACAAAATGGTTGAAAATCCGCGCGTCTTCATAACTTGAAAATTTAGATGGACTATTCTTTTACTTAAATTAGTACTTTTGGGGCGTTTTAATTGTATTTAACCTCGTATTGATAGACTCAAGTGTTTCAGATCAATACTTAAAACACTATGATAACGAAAATCAAGTCAAATTAGTTACTCAAAAATAGCTAAAAATAGCAGGTTAGCAATAAAAAGACTACTTAAATAATTTTTCAATAAGAAGAATTTACAAAACATGGCAAAAGAAATAACAACCAGGACAGAAGATTACGCACAATGGTACAATGATTTGGTACGCAAAGGTGGATTGGCAGATCATTCAGCAGTTAAAGGATGCATGATCATAAAGCCACATGGTTATGCTATTTGGGAGAATATGCGGGATGTGCTAGATCGTAAGTTTAAAGAAACAGGACATGTGAATGCATACTTTCCGCTATTCATTCCTAAAAGTTACTTAAGTAAGGAAGCTGCACATGTAGAGGGCTTTGCTAAGGAATGTGCTGTAATAACACATTATCGTCTTATGAATGCACCTGATGGTTCTGGTGTAGTGGTAGATCCAGCCGCCAAATTGGAAGAGGAACTTATTGTAAGGCCTACATCTGAAACCATTATTTGGGACACATATAGGGACTGGATACAATCGTATCGTGATTTGCCATTGTTAATCAATCAGTGGGCGAATGTTGTAAGGTGGGAAATGCGGACTCGTTTATTTCTTCGCACTGCTGAATTTCTTTGGCAGGAAGGTCATACCGCTCATGCAACAGCTCAAGAGGCTTTAGAAGAGACGCGTCAAATGTTGGATGTGTATGCTGATTTTGCAGAAAATTATATGGCAATGCCGGTAATCAAAGGGGTGAAAACCCCTAATGAACGGTTTGCCGGTGCTGTAGATACCTATACTATTGAAGCATTGATGCAAGATGGAAAAGCATTGCAGGCGGGTACCTCTCATTTTTTAGGACAAAATTTTGCTAAAGCCTTCGATGTTAAGTTTTTAAATGAGAACAACAAAGAAGAATATGTTTGGGCTACTTCATGGGGGGTGTCGACTAGACTTATTGGAGGTTTGATCATGACCCATTCTGATGATGATGGATTAGTTTTACCGCCAAAACTAGCCCCGCTTCAGGTGGTTATCGTGCCCATTCCAAAGCCTGGAAGTATCATAGACGAGACTGCGGAAAAATTAATTCGAGCGTTAAAAGATAAAGGGATTTCGTGCAAGTATGATACTGATTTGAAAAACAGGCCTGGTTTTAAATTTGCTGAATATGAATTAAAAGGAGTGCCAGTACGGATTGGTATTGGCGCAAGGGACTTAGAAAATGGGGTTGTGGAGATTGCTAGAAGAGACACCAAAGAAAAAGTCAGTGTTCCTTTAGATCAGGCTCAAGACTATGTACAATCTTTGCTAGAGCAAATTCAATCAGATATGTTCCAAAAAGCGAAAGCATACCGGGATAACCACATAACACCGGCTGATGACATGAAAACTTTGGAAGAAATATTGGAAGAAAAGGGTGGTTTTGTCTACGCACACTGGGATGGTACTGGAGAAACAGAGGACAAAATAAAAGAATTGACGAAAGCAACAGCCAGATGTATACCTTTAAATATGGAATCTGATTCGGGAAAATGTGTTCTCACGGGTAAGCCATCGGAAAGGCGCATTTTGTTTGCAAGAGCGTATTAGAATTTGGTCTCAGGTATTATTTAAAACCTATTGGTATCATACTCTAGGAATGATTTCAAGTTGCGCCAAACTTTTTTTACAGCAAGATATGAAAATATGCAAAAAATATGTGAATGGTGAATGTGCTATGGTTGGTACCAGGAGCTATACATGATATAGGCATTAGCAATGCGTTCGATTGTTCCTTCAAATAATTCAGTGCTCAGCTTTTTAACTTTTTTTGCGGGAACGCCGGCGTAAATATATCCGCTTTCAAGTTGACTGTTTTCTAGAACTACGCTTCCTGCCGCAATTAATACATTGGATGCTACGTGAGCGTGGTCCATGACGATTGCACCCATACCAACAAGTACATTGTTCTCAATTGTACAACCATGTACCAGTGCTCTGTGGCCTATGGAAACATTGTCGCCAATGACAGTTGCAGCCTTCTGGTAGGTGCCATGGATTATTGCGCCATCCTGAATGTTAACTTTATTGCCAATACGTATATAATTTACATCACCCCTTAATACAGCCTGAAACCATATACTGCAATCATGTCCCATTATGATATCGCCAGTGAGGGTAGCATTATCAGCTAGAAAGCAATTATTGCCCCATTTTGGGGTTTTTCCCAATACTTCTTTTATTAACGCCATGAGTAAACTAATTTTTAACTGGTTTGACCTGGTATCCTGCCTTTCTTAGCAAATGAATGACACCTCTTTCACCGGGCAAATGACCTGCTCCAACAGCAAAAAATGTCGCACCCTCCCTCATGTTTTTTTCCATAAGACCAATCCATTGTTCATTTCGGAGATACAGCAGAGCGTCTTCCATTCCGCTTATTTCACTTTTTTCTTGGGTTATGGCCTCATTTAGTTTTTGGATATTTTGTTGTTTATACCATTTTATCAAATCGTTGCTTTGCAAAGAATCAGCCTTATTCGACTCGGATTGCCGCAAGATTTCAGATAGCATCTCAGCCTGCTGTTTGTATGGGATATTATCAAAAAGCCCCGCCTGGAAGGCAATAGTTTCCAGTCCGGATACTTTTTTACGTTGAGCATTTGCCATTGCAGTTAATTCTAATTCGTATGACTTTATTTTGTCACCATTCTGAAGAGCGCCGGGCTTTAAATCTTCCGATAGAAAAACAGTAAGAAAAAATGGTTTCATTCGCTCAAATAAAAACATGGGAAGGCCTATGTTTTGCATTTTAGCCGTTAACTTTTCATAATCATCTCTGCTCAATAACATGCTTAACGTAGTATCGCCTTGCATAAAAAGATGAGGAAGCAGGGTGAGCATATTACTCATATCATTCATTTCGTTCATATCCAACTCAAAGACCACTTGCTTTGATTGTGCAAAAGCGTTATTCATAGCCGTAGTCCAGATGTAATCTTCAGCTGGAATCAGGTGCATGGTCCCAAATAAAAAAGAAGGTTCTTTGAGTTCTTTGCCTTCAATTTTCCATATTAAGCTATTGGGTAGTGGCTTATAACTTATGCTTTTAGAGCTTGAGCAGCCTAGTCCTAAGGTAAGAGCGCCAGCTAATAACATCCATAAAAGATGCTTGTAAGGGCTTAAATATTTCGTTGAAAAAAACATATTATAATGTGTCATGATTAATTAATTAAAGTACGCTGACGAGTAACCTCATACAATATAACACCAGTCGCCACAGATACATTTAGCGATTCTGTTTTTCCAATTTGCGGTATAGTAAAGTCGTTTTTAATCCTATATTTAAGATCTGGATTGACCCCTTTGCCTTCAGCTCCCATAACTATGGCGACTGGCTTTTTAAAATCGCAATCAACAATCTTTGACTTGCTTTGTAAACTTGCAGTAAACACGGCTACTCCGGAATCCTGTAATAATTCAACTGCACTCAATAATGATGCTTCTCTGCAGACTGGAATGCGCAACAAAGAGCCTGCAGATGTTTTTATGGCCTCCTCGTTGATGAGTGCACCCCCTTTTTTGCCTATAATGAGCGCATGAACACCCATGGCTTCGCATGTTCTTGCAATAGCTCCAAAATTCCGTACATCACTCACCCCATCTAAAAGCACAAACAAAGGGTCACGTTCGCTTTCATAGGCTTGAGGCAGTACATCTTCTAGTTTATAATAACTAATAAGACTTATGAATGCTAAAACACCTTGGTGGTTGCCCCTAAAATATTGATTAAGTTTTTCTTTTGGGACCGTAGCTAGATGAACCTGATTGTCGCGGCATCTATTTCTCAATTCTTTTTCAAATTCACCTGTAACCCCTTGCTGAATAAGGACCTTGTCTATGGGGATTTGTTCAGTCAAGGCTTCTAAAACAGGGTTTCGTCCTACGATAAATGAATTATGTTTTGTTTCTCCAGATGGATATTTCACAATATTTAACTTTTTAACGTTGCGATTTTAAGGGTAATAATTCTGAAAAATGAATTACACATGATTAAATTTGACCCAAATTAAACACTATTACTATGATCAGGATCATTTTTACATTTCTTTTTATGTTCACAGGCCTTTTATCATTATTGGCTCAGGATGAATACCAAAAGGAGGCCC
>CAYUZA010000027.1:0-10994 GCA_964449535.1 uncultured Saprospiraceae bacterium | reverse complement strand
AGAGTCGCAGACTGAGGTTTGGCAATTAAAGCCCGCTGATGTTTTAGATTTGAGAATATCAGACGCTTATATTTCAAAAAAGAAAGGCGCTAAACACATTTATGTGGTGCAGCAATTCGGAGGAATTGATATTCATAATGCAATTTCAAGTGTGCATTTTAACAAAGAAGGTGAAGTCATTCATGCTAATCACCGCTTTGTATCAAATTTGGTGGATAGAGTGGAGACTTATGCTCCTGCGATAAGCCCATTGAATGCCGTTCAATCGGTAGCTGATCACTTGGGATATTCCAACTTTGCTCCAAAAACTTTAAAGTCAGATAGAAATCAAAATACTTACCTTTTCGAAAAAGGAGAGATTTCAAGAGTGGATATCCCTGCCCGGTTAAAATATTTGCTCACCAAAGAAGGAAAGTTGCGACTGGTTTGGGATGTTGAATTGGATGAATTAGCGGCAGAGGATTATTGGAGCATACGTGTAGATGCGGTAACAGGTCAGGTTTTAGATGTGCACAGCTTCACGGTTAAATGTCAACTTACGGAAGGCATGTACCACAGGCATGAGAGTTCTTGCATCAGCGAGGCAAAAGGTGATGGATATGGTGCCAATGCTAAGGTTGCTGGGCTTGATTTTCATAGCTTAATGCCACCTGCACAAGCAGCCACTTATCATGTTTTTCCTTTCCCAGCCGAAAGTCCTTTTCATGGAGAGAGGAAATATGTGTCAGATCAATACAATCCAGAGGCTTCACCTTTTGGATGGCATGATACCAATGGTCAACCTGGTGCGGAATTTACCGTGACTCGCGGTAACAATGTCAACGCATGGCCAGCGCGTGATAATGAAAACTCAGCTGTAAATCAACCCAGCGGTGGTCCAGAGTTGAATTTTGATTTTCCTTTCGATTTGAGCGACGAACCAGACGCAAGCATACCTTTTGCTACAGTACAGTTATTTTATTTCAACAATATGGTGCATGACATTCTGTATGCCTATGGTTTTGACGAGGTGTCTGGAAATTTTCAACAGAATAATTATGGAAAAGGGGGTGCGGGAAATGACCATGTGATAGCAAGAGCTCAAGCTGAAGCCAATACTGGAAGTGTCAATAATGCTAATTTTGCAACTCCTGCAGATGGAGGAAATGGCCGAATGAATATGTTTGTTTGGAATCGCAATGATAGTGGACTTTTGAGGGTAACAGAACCTAGCGATATAGCCCGCAAATACGATACTGGTTTTGCAGATTTTGGGACTCAAATAGGTACAACTCCAATTTCTGGTAAAGTCGTTATCGGTAGAGATAATACAGGCCAACCACTTCTAGGATGCGAAACTTATACGAATGCGTCTCAGGTTGCAGGTAATATTGCCATGGTGGATAGAGGGGGTTGTTTCTTTATTCAAAAGGCTGTCAGAGCAGAAGCTGCGGGAGCCCGAGGTATCATCATCTGTAATTTTGAAAACAGCGTACTCAATATGGCAGCAGGCGGAAATTTTCCCAATCCTGGAATTCCTGCAGTTATGCTGAGTAGCAATGATTGCTTAGCAATCAAAAGAGCAATTGAAAGGGGAGAAGAAGTGATGGTTACTTTTGTGAATGAGGACACGTCTGGTCCAAGACAGGTAGATGGAACGGTTGATAATGGAATTATTGCGCATGAATTTGGACATGGAATCAGCAACCGACTTACTGGGGGACCCGGTCAAGCGGGCTGTTTGGGAAATGATGAGCAAATGGGTGAGGGTTGGAGCGATTTCATTACTTTAGTTTCTTCTGTCAGAGAAGGTGACAATGGTGTCAAGCCTCGGGGTATTGGGACTTTTGTGTTAAGTCAGCCTAATTCAGGTCGAGGTATTCGCAGATATCCTTATTCAACAGATATGGGGCTTAATCCTCTAACTTACGACGATATAATCGGTACAACAGCTCCACACCCTCTTGGAGAAGTGTGGGTGGCAATGTTGTGGGATTTATATTGGGCTATGGTTGATAAACATGGTTTTGATCCTGATATTTTAAATGGTACAGGTGGCAATAATATGGCAATACAACTGGTAATGGATGGTATGAGACTACAGGCATGTAGCCCGGGTTTTGTAGATGGAAGGAACGCAATATTAGCAGCTGATCGCCTCAATTTTAATGGAGAAAATGAATGTCTAATTTGGGAGGTGTTTGCTCGTAGAGGTTTGGGCTTTAATGCAAGTCAAGGTAGCTCAAACAACCGTAATGATGGAACAGAGGGTTATGAAATATTGCCTGCGTGCTATGATCAATTGAGAGTTGTGAAGCGAATGACAGAGTCAATTGAGGCAGGTCAAGAAATTGAAGTTACTATCCGTCTTGAAAATTATAAAAATTCTGATAGCAAGGGGATCGTAGTTACTGACAAAATACCTGAAGGTACAACTTTTAAGGTTGGTTCTTCTTCCGTTCCTGTTGCTTCGGTTTCGAGTGATGCAGTCGTTTTTGAGGTTGGAGACATGACTGCAATTGAGGTTAAAGAGTTTACTTATCGCCTACAATCTTCTGAAAATCAAGGGTCAAAACGCATCTTCTTTGATGATTTTGAAGATTTTGATACAGAAGCAGATTATGAGTTAGTTTCATTCAAAGGCCTGGATAGCTGGGTATTTACAGAAGATTTGCCTTTTCAAGGTAAAAATTCTATAGGTATTTATGATGGCGGCGAGTCAGATCAGGCGTTTTATAACTTTAGTCCGGTTCGCTTTAATGCTACACAGCCTATTTTGCGTTTTTGGCATGATTACGCGACTCAAAAGGGATTCGATGCAGGAACAATTGATGTTTCAGCAGATGGAGGTACTACCTGGGTTAATGCCGATCCATACATTTTCAAGAACCCATTTATTGGAAAAGTAGATTATAGTACGTTTACATTACCTAATATCCGTGGCTATTCTGGAAATAGCGATGGTTACATTCAGTCTTTTGTAGACTTGAGTTCTTTTAATGGTACTGATTTTCATTTTAGATTCCGTTTTGGTGCCAATGCCACAGAAAGTGTGAGACAGCTCAATTGGTCCATTGATAATTTAGAAATTATGGATGCCTTCTTCTACAACAGTGAGGTGTGTGTGCGCTACGATGGTGGTCCTGAAGTTTGTGCAGAAGGTGAAAATAGAGGAACATTGGTTGAATCAGGCTCTTTCGGAACTAGTGCAAGGGAAGAAAATATAGCAGTTCAAATGGCGGTTTTCCCTAACCCTACATCAGATATATTGAATATTCAATTGAGAAACTTGTCTGCCGGAGAAGTAAATGTTGAGTTATTAAGTTTAGAAGGCAAAGTATTATCTAACATTAGAAATATCGTTGCATTTGCCGCTCAAAATTTAATTATGGACATAAGTAATTTCCAAAATGGGGTGTATTTACTACGAGTTAAAACACCTGATGGAATGAGGGTAGAAAAAGTAATTTTAAGGAAATAGGTGCGATAAAAAGAGGAGCATTAGCTCCTCTTTTTATTTATATAGCTGCTTTCTTTTTTCAGAAACCAATCTTTCCATTTCAGCTTTATAATCCATAAGTTTTTCGGACAAAACTGCATCATTAATGCCTATAATTTGGGCTGCAAGAATAGCAGCATTTTTAGCGGCGTTAAGTGCCACTGTTGCTACTGGAACTCCGTTTGGCATTTGAAGAATTGAAAGTATGGAGTCCCATCCGTCGATGGAATTAGAGGATTTTATGGGTACTCCAATCACAGGAAGTGTAGTTATGGACGCAACCATGCCAGGAAGATGAGCAGCACCACCAGCGCCCGCTATGATAACTTTCACTCCTCTTTTTTGGGCTTCTGCTGCAAATGAAACCATATAGTGAGGAGTGCGGTGCGCTGATACTATATCAACCTCATAAGGGATTTGGAACTTTTGCAACATCAAAACGGCATCTTGCATTACAGATAAATCTGAGTCAGATCCCATGATTACACTTACCATATTATGTAGGTTTTTGAATTATGCGTAATGTATTTGTTATTTGATTAGCACTTTGTATTACTTCGTCAGCCGTCTCTCCTAACAAAGTTACATGCCCCATTTTCCGAAAGGGCTTGGTATCTTTTTTGCCGTAAAGATGCACATAAGTTCTTCCCATATTTAGTACCTTCTCTAGACCATCGTACCACACAGGCCCCGATTCTCCTACATCTCCAAGTAAATTGACCATGAGTGCAAAAGGAACTTTCATGCCTGTATCTCCAGGTGATAAGCCACATATGGCGCGTAGGTGTTGTTGGTATTGTGAGGTATAACAGGCTTCAATGGTATGATGACCACTATTGTGAGGCCTTGGTGCGCACTCATTCACCCATAAACTTCCGTCTGTTTGCCAAAAGAATTCAACGGCAAGGATGCCTACCATATCCAGACGATTGATAATTTGGGTTGCTAATTCTTTGCATTGATTTTCAATGCTTTCTGTAATAATTGCTGGGCAAAGTACGTTTTCTACAAGATTCGCTTTTGGGTTAAATAACATTTCAACCACAGGAAAGGAAGAGATTTCGCCATTTTCATGGCGAGAAACGATTATAGCTAATTCTTTTTGGATCGATGCTTTTTTTTCAATTACCGAAGGACAGTCAAATGCATTAATTAATTCATCAATGTTATTAATGATGACCACTCCTTTACCATCATATCCGGCTTTTCTGGATTTTTGTACAAAAGGGTATGTTATTAATCCGGATTTTAGAGCTGTCTCCAGACTCATTTTATCTTCAACTAATTCAAAAGGAGAAGTAGGAATATTGTTTTGCGCATAAAATAACTTTTGTAGTCCCTTGTCCTGAATGGTTTCAATAACTTCAGGTTGTGGAAAAACTTTTATTCCCATGTCGGATAGAACTCGCAGTGCTTTTGTGTTTACATGTTCAATTTCAATAGTAACCACATCCTTATCTTTTCCAAATGCAATGACCGTGTCATAATCCGCAAATGAACCGCATTGAAATGAATGATATAATTCAGCTGCAGGTGCTGATTTGTCTGCATCTAGTCCATGAATGGGCAAAAGCCAGTCAGCTGAAGCTTGAGCCAACATGCGCCCGAGCTGTCCAGCTCCTAGCACACCAATTTTTTTTTGCAGAGACATACACTCGATTTGACCTCACAAAGCTACTACATTAAGATAATTAATTAACAGATTTAACATAGTGCATTTTAATTTGCGCGAATTGCTACTGTATATTTGCTGCACTAAAAATACTATTATGAAACAAAGTCGTACAGTGATCAGAAATGCCAAACTTGTAAATGAAGGCGATATTTTTGAGGGCGATGTAATGATTGCTGAAGGCAGGATAGAGCGGATTGCAAATCAAATACAATCACTGTCAGGAATAATAGAAATTGATGCGAAAGGTTGTTATCTCATGCCTGGCATTATAGATGACCAGGTGCATTTTCGGGAGCCTGGATTGACTCACAAGGCTGATATTGCCAGTGAATCCAGAGCAGGACTTGCAGGTGGTGTTACTTCTTTTATGGAGATGCCTAATACGCAACCTCCTGCAGTAACCATAGAAGAATTGGAAAAAAAGTATTCGCGAGCAGCAGAATCGGCCTTTTCCAATTATTCATTTTTTATGGGTACTACGAATGATAATTATGACGAATTAATGCGAGTTGATACGCAGCGAATGTGTGGAATCAAGATTTTTATGGGGAGTAGTACTGGCAACATGCTTGTAGATAAATTCGATACACTCGAGAGAATATTTGCCAACACTCCAGCTTTGATAGCCACCCATTGTGAAGATGAACAAACGGTTAAGTCTAATGCGGCAATGTTCATGGAGAAATTTGGAAAAAATGCATCTCCAGCTATACATCCATTGGTACGCAACGAGGAGGCTTGTTATTTGTCTTCCTCCTTTGCTGCTGATTTGGCCAGAAAACATGGTACTAGATTACATATTCTTCATATTTCAACGGCACGGGAGGTAGGTCTGTTTGATCGGAATATTCCCCTCAAGGACAAAAAACTCACTTCAGAAGCATGTGTACATCATCTTACTTTTTCTGACGATGATTATGTACAATTGGGCAATAAAATAAAATGTAATCCTGCTATAAAGTCAGCCAGCGATAGAGAAGGCATATGGGAGGGGCTACTGGGAGGGGCAATTGATATTATTGCTACAGATCACGCTCCTCACACGATTGAAGAAAAGGCTCAACCTTATTTTGATGCTCCAGCGGGTCTGCCTTTATTGCAACATAGCATAGATCTTATGTACCGTCAGGTCCTCAATGGAAGATTTAGTATTTCTCAATTGGTTTATTTCATGTGTCACGCGCCCGCCATTTGTTTTGGTTTGGAAAATAGGGGATTTCTCCGCGAAGGTTACTATGCGGACTTAGTATTATTTGATCCAAATGAGAATTGGACGGTAACCCCTGCGAATGTTTATCATAAATGCGGGTGGTCACCAATGGAGGGATGGTCGTTTAACGGTAAAGTGCAAAAAACTTGGGTCAATGGTATGTTGGCTTATGATAAAGGTGAGTTTTACAGACCTAACCCAATGAGATTGTCATTCAAAAAGCGATAATTAATTTGATATGGGAATAATTTTCCTATGATGGCAATTTGCCAATGATATCTAAATTACCTTTAACAGCCTGACCAATTTTAACTGTTATTGATGTATTTAAAGGTAAAAACAAATCAACCCTGGAGCCAAATTTAATGAAACCAAATTCATCACCTTGTTTGACTTGTTGTCCCTCCTTCACATAAAAACAGATTCTTCTGGCAAGAGCTCCGGCAATTTGCCTAAATAGAATGAGGTGGTTTCCTGTTTTCAACGCTATACTAGTACGTTCGTTTTCTGTAGATGATTTTGGATCCCATGCAACGAGGTATTTTCCGGGATGATATTTTACATACGCTACATTGCCATCAACAGGTATTCGATTTACATGTACATTTATAGGCGACATAAATATGGATACCTGCAGGCAATCAGTTTTTAAAAATTCTGGTTCAAAGGTTTTTTCAATAACGACAACTTTACCGTCTGCGGGGGCGTAAATGGCATGTTGATCTGGTGAAGGTATAGTTCGGGTTGGGTTTCTAAAAAACTGAGCAATGGTTATGAAAACAAAAATTCCTATCGCTAGCGCAACGTAAAACAACGAAGGGAAGAAAGCATGGACAAGCCAAGGTAGCCCAATTGCAAAAACAGTAGCCAAGAATAATGACCAATAACCTTCTCTATGAAACATATTAATTTAATTATCGAATGAAAAGTATATAAAAAGTGGCAAATGGCACTACAAAGAAAAAAGAATCAAACCTATCCAATAATCCACC
The DNA here is from genome assembly GCA_964449535.1 of uncultured Saprospiraceae bacterium. Lineage (GTDB taxonomy): Bacteria > Bacteroidota > Bacteroidia > Chitinophagales > Saprospiraceae > SLDF01. Next base: position 3,639 of record CAYUZA010000027.1, on the reverse strand, counting down.
ATGTCCTGGAAGCAATGTGCCGGAATCTTTGGCCTCCAAGCTTCGTTTGAACATCGATTCAATAAGGTCTCCAATGGTACCAAATACGACAACAATAGTTCCTAAAATCAACCAATCCTTGAGTGGCATGTTTGTTAACCAGAGGCTTATAGGCCAACTGAGTGCGAGGGTAAAGGTAGCGCCTCCAATAAGGCCTTCCCATGTTTTTTTGGGAGAAATACGAGGGAAAAGTTTTGTTTTTCCAAAATTGGAACCTACCATATACGCCCCGGTATCATTAAACCAATTCAGCAGTAAAATACCCAAAATACACTTGTAATCAAATGTCCCTCCTTCAAAGGAAACCATGATGACCATTATACAAGGAATGGTTATGTAAAAAACTCCAGTAAGCGCGTAGGCAATAATTATAAAAGGCTTTTCCAGTCGCGAGGCTAATTCTACTATATAATAAACGGACACACAGAGAAATAGTAGTATGCCTAGTGCATATAACCGTCCAAGATTCAACCATGGTGATCCGAGAAAATAAAGCGCCACTGCCAAATAAGGAATAAGCCCTAAGAGTACATTTGCTACAATACGTTTAGATTTTTTCCGACCTGTAAGATCAAAGTATAATAAGGTGTGAAACTCATGTAAACTTAGTGCACATATTACTCCAAATAATACGATAAAAGCGTATTTATCCAAAATTATGGCACTTAAAAGAATTGTGACGAACACAATCGCAGTTAACAACCTTTTTTTTAAATCCCTCATGATATTGATGGGTCTTGCGTAGTTTGATTATTTACTTGATTAGTTGATTTTAATTTCCGGGCGTAAATTACATATAGATAATGGCATAGCCAAATGGTAAATAAGAGAGAAGGTATGGCGTGCATTATGGTGACATTAATTTCATCGGGTTCAGTTATTGTGTCATTTGTCCATGAGGCTGCGTATTGGAGTATCAATTGGAATGCATTGTTTACTAAATGACCTAATATTGGAACCCAAATATTGTGGGTAATTAAATACATGTAACCCAGTAGAAAACCGAGTATCATTCTTGGAAAGAAACCTTCGAATTGCAGGTGAATGGCAGAGAAAATGGCAGCGGAAATGAGTATCGATAGCCATGGTTTTCGACTTACTGAAATGAGAATATTTTGAAGTATGCCTCTAAAAATAAATTCTTCCCCAACAGCTGGCAAAATAGCCATGATCACAAAGTTGATAAAAAATGATGCTACAGCTGTATTTGAAATCATTGCTTTTATTTTCTCCTCTGCATCATTTTCTAAACTTGTTGCCCAAGAGGGAAGAGGAAGCGATTTGTTCCACTCATATAGGTATAAAACAAAATAAAGTGAGCCTATCATGGTCAAGGTGACGATGATAATTGTCCTAATGTCTGGGAATTTACGGACGCCTATTTCAGTATTAAAAGCAGATTTTCTGATCCAAAAAAATAAAAATGATGGGAGAATGAAGGTTCCTAAATGGTTGATTAATACAAGTCCATGCAAATTAGAGAATATAGATTTCGCTGATATAACAGGGTTAGAGTCTATATTATTCAATAACCCTAATTGCATAAAAATCATGCTCAGCAAAGTTGAAAAAAGAATCCCTGTAAATATACAAAGCAGGAGAAGTATTATATCTTTCCATTCGAAAGCGATAGTATTAGGTTTCAAAACGGTTCTATATTTAAATTGATTAATAAAAATTATGACAAGAATAAGTGTAAATATAAATAAGGTTGCATTGTTGCGAAATTCGAGAGCGGGAAACTTTCCTGATTTATATGCATTTGCGCAAGATTGTGAATCATTTGGCGCCCAAGGCATAACGGTACATCCTAGGCCTGATCAACGCCATATTCGCTTCTCTGATCTTTCTGTGCTAAAAAAAATAGTTATGACGGAATTCAATATTGAAGGAAATCCAACTCAGTCATTTCTGAAAATGGTTCTGGACATAAAGCCACATCAATGTACCTTAGTACCTGATAGTGAGGACGCACTTACCTCTGATCAGGGTTGGAACGTACGACAACATAAATCATTTTTGACAGAGGTATGCCATGAGCTTCGGGAGGCGGGTATACGTTGCTCCATTTTTGTCGATCCTGATCCGGATCAAGTGTTGCATGCAGCAGAAGCAGGTGCAAATGCGATTGAATTATATACTGGTAATTATGCGCTTGAATATCAAAAAGACAAGCATTCGGCTATTGCACTCCATGTTGAATCTGCGAATGCAGCAAATTCTGCTGGCTTGATGATAAATGCAGGTCACGATCTGAACAGAACAAATCTTCAATTTTATAAAGATAGTATACCTCAACTTTCGGAGGTGTCCATAGGTCATGCGCTCGTTGCTGATGCTTTATATTATGGAATCGCCAATACAATACAAATGTATTTGACACTTTTGCGGGGCTAATACCCAATTACTTTCTTAATAAAAATTTAATATAAAATTAACGTTGTAACACATTGATATTGAAAAGAAAGAACGAAATATTTAAAAGAAATAATACGTATTTTAGTTGGCTAGTTTACAATATAGGCAAAGAAAATGTGTCTATGAGTTGAATAAATGAATCAATGTTCTTTAATTTGTGCATAATTGAGCATTTGTGCTAAGGGTATAGATCTGGATTTTATGCTTAGTTTTTGTGTTGCATTTTTGTTTTAAAACCATATTTCTTTATTACTAAAATCTGATGTATGAAAAAAGTATTACTTTTTTTGATGCTGGTATTTTCAATGAGTGAATTAGCTTTTGCTCAAAGAAATGTATCGGGATCTGTAAAAGATGAACAAGGCGGCGCATTAGTCGGCGCAAGTGTTCAAGTCAAAGGGACCAATCAAGGAACAATTACTGATTATGAAGGAAAATTTTCAGTTATGGTTCCATCGGGTTCTAATACCTTAGTGGTATCTTATATTGGCTTCAAGGACATGGAATTGGATGTTTCCGGTTCGTCTAATGTCCAGATTACGATGGTTTCTTCTGGGATTGCTTTGGAAGATGTTGTCGTGGTAGGTTACGCAGAACAATCCCAGCGATTTAGCACACAGAGTGTTGCGACGCTGAAAAGTGAATCCATCAAAGACTGGCCTGCCTTAAGCCCTCAGCAATTGTTACAAGGCCAAGCAGCTGGAGTTCAGATGGTAGGTTCTTCAGGTTTGTTAGGTGCTAACTCTTCCATTAGGATAAGAGGTGCTGCATCAGTAACGGGAGGCGGTGAGCCATTGTTTGTAATTGATGGGGTTCCGCTGAATGACCGTTCTATGTCATTTACACAAGGTGCAGGTACAGGTTTGAATCCATTAATGAATATCAATCCAAATGACATTGAATCAATGACTGTGCTTAAGGATGCTTCTGCAGTGGCTATTTACGGGTCTAGAGGTGCAAATGGTGTGGTACTTATCACAACCAAAAAAGGTAAGAAGGACCAAAGTACCCGAATCAATTTAGATGCGTTTACTGGATTTTCAAATCCAACTAATCTCATTCCAATGATGAATACTTCGGAATTTGTTGGTTTTCGTAATGCATATTTGGATGCTATTAATTCCACTGCACCTCGTCTTACGCAAACTGATTATTTTGACTGGGTTGATGGTGTAGTTCAGC
>CAYUZA010000026.1:3830-20667 GCA_964449535.1 uncultured Saprospiraceae bacterium | reverse complement strand
TACACTATGTCAAGGTCAAAGTTATACTTTTAATGGGGATGAGATTACCCAAAGCGGTGAATATACTGCCATATTTGCCAATCAGTACGGATGTGACAGTTTAGTAAACTTAAGTGTTGAGGTTTACCCTATTTCATTTTCAGAACTTGAGGAGACTATATGTCAAGGGGATGTTTATTTCTTTCAAGGAAACCCCATAAGTCAGTCCGGCAATTATCAGGCAGTTCTGAGCAATTCATATGGTTGTGACAGCCTAATTTCCCTCCAGTTGGAAGTTTTACCAGCACCCGTGGATAGTGTGGAGTTAACTATTTGTCCAGATGAAACTTACATTTTTTATGATCAAACCATATCGGAATCTGGAATATATCGTTACGTCAGACCTGGGCCTGGAGGATGCGATAGCGTTTCTGTGCTCACAGTTACTGAATGGGATGTAGATACGACATTGCTTCAAGCTATAATTTGTGCAGGGAAATCCTATTCTTTTTTTGGAGCTGATTTGACATCATCTGGTGTATATGATCAAGTCTTGGAGGATGTGAATGGTTGTGATAGTTTGATTAAGCTTACCTTGACAGTTAGACCTGAAAACAAGGCGCATATATCTGCTTCCATTTGCAACGGAGAAAAGTATTTGTTCGGTTCGCAGGAGCTTTTAACCTCAGGTGTTTACCAACGTGTGATTAGTGATATCAATGGATGTGATAGTACTATTTTTCTTACTTTAACTGTTCACCCAATCTGGGAATCGCCCGTTTTTGCCCAAATATGTGATGGAAAAAGCTACTCTTTCGGGGGGGGAGAATTACAAGACCCGGGAATTTACAGGGATACTGTACAATCTTCTCAGGGATGCGATAGCGTCATTGTACTCAGTCTGGAAGTGACTGGGCTGATAGAAACTAAAGATTCTCTAACACTTTGTCAAGGAGATACTTACAATTGGGGCAACCGGTTAATAACTCAACCTGGCATTTATTTTGACACATTGGTATCGATAGGAGGTTGCGATTCAATAAGTGAGCTCAAAGTGATCTATGATATTCCAGTTACAACACCCCTTCAATATGCTATTTGTGACGGTGAAACTTACTTATGGGGGGGAAGGACGCTTAGTCAACCGGGAATTTATAGTGATGTCGTTCAAAATAATATCGGATGTGATAGTATTCTATTATTGACACTGGATGTGTTACCTATTTACGAAACCAGAATAAATCGTCGAATTTGTGAAGGTGATTTTTATGATTTTTTTGGGCGGCAATTGCGTACTTCTGGTCAATATTCGGAGCTTTTGAGTACTGCAAATGGTTGCGATAGCGTCATTCTCTTGAATTTAGCTGTTGATAATGTAAAGTTGGTTGACTTGCGAGCGGAAATTTGTTCCGGTGATAGGTATACATTCGGGCAAGTTGAGTTAAATCAAGCGGGTAGCTATTCAGATACATTGACGGCACAAAATGGGTGTGATTCTATTGTCAGGCTTCAACTGGAAGTTCTTCCAGTTTTTACTAATACTGCGAGTGTAGAAATATGTGATGGAGACTTTTATGTATTTGAAGGGGATACCATACTTTTGGCTGGTCAATATCGAAAGATACTTCAGGCATCCAATGGGTGTGATTCGATGCTGATGTTGGAAGTAGTAGTCCGTACTGTCCATAGTATAGAACGTCAGACGGTGGTGTGTGACGAGTATTTATGGCCTGAGAACGGCAATGTATATTCACAAAGTGGCCGCTATGCTCAAGTATTGACCAATCAGTTCGGTTGTGACTCCACTATTTTTTTACAATTAACTGTTCTGACCTCTACTGTTGAGGAGGAATGGGTAGAGGCTAGAAATTATTATGAATGGCCGGTGAATGGTGCAATTTACTTTGATTCAGGAGTATATATAGAAGCTTTTCAGAATAGTGGCGGCTGTGATTCTTTACGAATTTTGAATCTGGTTATTTTAAAGGAAAGTCCTTTCTTTGCACCTAACGTTTTTTCTCCCGATAGAGACGGTATTAATGATAGATTTACCCTATACGGAGATGCTTTTTTGCAGCGAATCGAAAAATTGACTGTTTATGATCGTTGGGGCAATAAACTAGCAGATTATACGGATCTGCCTCCCAGTGACCCTTCCTTTGGTTGGGACGGCCGTCATCGGGATAAAGATATGGATCCAGCTGTGTTTATATTTACGGCTCGAGTGCTTTTGCTTTCTGGAGAGACTAGGGAGGTTAGCGGAGAGGTGTTATTGTTGAGGTAATTTTTCTTTTTTACTAATCAATCGCTTAAAAAGAAAAATGAATATGGGAAAAGAGTCCTTCATTTGGGCTATGGATTTGGGAGGAACTAAAATTGAGGGTATGGTATGGGATCCCATCAATATGCGCGTACTATATAGGGAAAGATTGCCAACTCAAGCAGAACATGGATATAATCATGTTTTAGGTCAAATTCAAAAGCTGCTGCGAAATTTATCAACTGCAATAGGTAAAGAAGCGTCTCATCTGGGTTTAGCTACCCCTGGTAGTATAGATCCTAAAAGTGGGCGTCTTAAAAATTGCAATGCGGTATGCATGAATGGGCATGCTTTACGAATGGACTTGGAAAAAATGTTGGGTATACCTGTTGAGGTGGCCAACGATGCCAATTGTTTTGCACTTGCCGAAGCTAAATATGGAGCAGTGCCTAAACATGTTCCAGATGCTAAAGTTGTCTTTGGTGTTATATTAGGTACGGGTGTTGGGGGAGGGCTGGTTTGTCACGGTGAGATTTGGTCTGGGGCTCATGGTATCGCTGGTGAGTGGGGGCACAATCCATTAGCTGGACATTCTAATCCATGTTACTGCGGTAAGTTTGGCTGCAATGAAACTGTATTTTCTGGTCCTGCATTAGAGCGATATTATACTCATATTTCAGGAAAAGAGCTTAAAATGGATGAGATAGGTAGACTTTACGCCATTCAGCAAGATCCGTTTGCCATTCAGACTATGGAATATTTTCTGGAAAATTTGGCTAAATCTTTGGCTTATGTTGTCAATATTTTAGACCCTGATGCCATAGTATTGGGAGGAGGCCTTAGCCATTTACCTGTCCTATATAGTTCCCTTCACTCAATAGTTACATCTAGTGTATTTAATCCGGAATGGAAAGCACCTATTTTGTCTCCAGCTTTAGGCGATAGTGCTGGCATTTTTGGGGCAGCAGAACTCATTAGACTTCAACCTAATTTTTCCAATTAAAACTAATCAAATGAAACGCACAGAATTTTCTTTATTCTTATTATTCACCTTCTTTTTATTGTTTTTGTTGTCTGGATGTGCTTCAAAGGTTCCTGTAGATCCAGCTTGGCAAGGTGACAATTATGGTTTTTTGGGAGGATTATGGCATGGAATTATTGCTCCAATCAGTTTCGTAATCAGTTTGTTTGACTCAGATGTGGCAATGTACGCAGTCAACAACAATGGTGCCTGGTATGACTTTGGCTTTGTGCTAGGTGCCGGTATTTTGTTTGGTGGGGGCAGCAAAGCCAGTCGTTGATTAGTTGTTGGATAAGATTTGCTTAAATCTATTATGAATAATTAGCTTTACTTATACGGTGGGTCGGTGATTTTGTAATTTAAGTGTGAAATCACACTTAATTATTGTGCGCTTTCAGCTTCTTTAATTGCATATTTATAGGGTGACTTGAAAAAGTTATTAATCAATATCATGGAGGCTAAGCTTACCAAGCTTAATGACACCCATTTGGACCAGCTGCTTTGATCCATATCATATGTAACATTGATTAAGCTTGCCATAGAACAAATAATTCCTGCATACAGAAGCCAGAAAAACTGCATTCTTTTTTTAAGATAAGCATACCAGTATTGCCAGATAAATTCAGATTCCAATGGCAACTTTCCAAACTGCCAACGGGCAGGAACCAGATATAGTAAGAAAAATAATGTGCTAAAACTAGCTAAAGCAAGGGAAGTAATTGCAGCTTGTGAATCAAAGGTTACTTCCTGAATATAAAACAGTAAGGTTAGTACCAGAATTGGGGTACTAATTGTTAACATGGCCAATTGAAGTAGTCTTTTCTGTTCTCTTTTTAACACCTTTAGAGAAAAAGGTACTTTTATTTTTTGGGATTCCTCTAGTAAATCTTTTATACCTTCTTTATATCTGCCATCCATTTTACCGAGTATTTTGCACTGATATTATTCAATGGGTTTACGCTTATAAAGTTAAATATTGAGCATTGCCTACAAGCATTTAATCTATAAATTTACAATTATTTAATATTCGTAGCATTAAAGTACAATTACTTGATGGTGGTAGTGCTCTAAAAAACAGTATTTTTTGATTTGTATTGCTTTGTATGAACATGTATGAAACGATTCTTGGATTAATTGTATTTATGTTAAAAAAGAAAAAGTAGCTGCTTCATCATGCAGCTACTCTAGCTTTAGGTAGTTTCTTAAGTTTGGATCGATAGTTTTATTGATCCCATTTAATGTTGTAGCCCAAAGAAAGTCTTAGCTGCCTATGGCTTAATTTTAGTCCATTTTCTGTGTAGGGCGAAACATTTGCGAGCCCCATTCCATACATAATCGCCAATTGATAAGATTCGAATGAACAGCCGATGCCAAAATTCAACCCGTAATCAAGTCGTTTGAGATCATCAATATAGGGTTCTGATCCCCATTGAACCTTTCTTTCATGGTGTTCTGTTTCTCCATTGAAAGTTATTTTGGATTTGATTTTACCAGATAATCCCAAACCAATATAGGGACCAGCATATCCTTGAAGCTTGATTTTGCCTAAGTCTGCTGTGAATTTGCCAATAATTGGTAGGTCTAAGTAATATAATGTGGCATTGACTCGAGCTTTGAAGTTGTCTTCAAAATAATTGTCATTAAACGAAGTTCGATATCCTCTCGTATTTGCCACCAAACCAGTTTCTATTGACAATTGCTTGCTTACAGGAAATGACAATTGGGCACCAAGATGGAATCCTGGATTCATTTTTAATTCTTCGCTATAGACCTCATCCTTATCTCTAGCTACCATGTTGGATAAGCTTAATCCACCCAGGATGGAAACTTGTTGGGCTGAAGATGACATACTATGTCCCAAAACTATGGCCCATGTGATTAATTGAATAAATTTTTTCATAATTTGTGGTTTTAAGGCTCCTACTCTTGTGGATTTTCGGTTACTCCCCCCGAATGAGTCCTTTCGGAGAAGGCTGTTTTTTATAGTGGTTACTTGTCTCCACTTTTAAGCACGGTAATAAAAGGGTTACATACGGGTAGTCAGCCCACATTGACAGGATTTTTGTAATGAATTATTTAATAAATATTTGTACAACATATATATATATATATATTATAAATATAAATTATCTTACATTAATTTGTTTTTGATATTTAAAATTTGGATTGGAAGTAGCTAGTCACTATACGGCTAATTAAATCCACAACTTGTGCGTTTTTAAATCCAAATTCTTTAGCAAATTTCGGGGGATTGAAAGCAAGCTTTTAGGCAATTTTTGCCATAAACACATTAATTTTCAGTATATATTAAGCTAGTATAATGGACAAGCTTTGTCCAGATGTAGGGAACACGTATAGCCGATAAACTGAAAAGATCAATTATTTGAGGCGGAACATGGGATGGGAATAGACACCCATTCTATAAAATAGCTGCCACATGGATACCTGTAAAACGCCTAGACCATATTTAACTGATCTTCGAAAATTAATAGAGCTGGCTTCCTCAAAATAGGAAGTTGGGCAGGTAATTTCGGCAATTTTCCATTTTCCTGCAATGATTTGAGCAAGCATTTCATTATCAAAAATAAAATCTTCTGAATTGCGCTGATACTGTATTTTTTCAAGGACCTGGCGACTGAAAGCTCTGTAGCCAGTATGATATTCTGATAGTTTGTGACCACCTAAGATATTTTGTGTCAGAGTCAGAAAACGGTTTGCAATATATTTATACAGAGGCATTCCTCCTTGAAGTGCACCTTTGCCAAGAATTCTAGAACCTAATACTACATCGTATAGCTCTGTGCTTATGATGTGAATCATCGGTAGTAATAACTTGGGTGTATATTGGTAGTCGGGATGTAGCATGATTACAATATCCGCACCTTGTTGTAAGGCATAATCATAGAGTGATTTCTGATTCCCTCCATATCCTCGATTTTTGACATGTGCGATTACGTGGGAGATACCAAGTTCCCGGGCTTTTTCTACGGTATTATCCTTGCTGGCATCATCGCACAAAATCACATCATCAACAATGTCTAGGGGTATTTCAGCATATGTTTTAGCGAGCGTCTTGGCTGCATTGTATGCCGGCAGAACTACAGCTATGCGTTTACCAAGATACATTATATGCTCTGATTAAGGCTTTAGCCCCATGGCTGTGCGTACCAAGGGTTCTATATTGTCTGATTCTCTGGCGTACATAAAAGCACCCGTAGATATATCGAAAATGTAAGCGTAACCATTTTCGATTGCTATTTTGTTTATAGTCTCTTGTAATGACTTTAAAATGGGATCGAGCAATTCTTTCCTACGTTGAGTTACTTTTTGTTGAACATCTTTTTGAAAAGCAATGATTTCCTGCTCTCGTAATTGAAACTCCTGTTGTTTTTTGTCAATGGTAATTTTAGGTAGCTCACCGCTTTGGGCTTTTTGTGAAAATTCAGTAAGATCTTTCTCAAAAACAGCAATCATCTCATCCTCTTTTTTCTCTAATTCACTTGAGAAAACTTTTAATGTGCTATCGGCAATGGCTACAGCTGGCATGGACTCTAGAATATTTCCAGTATTCAAGTGACCATATCGTTGTTGAGCAAAAGAATGTGTGAAACAAACAAGCAGCAAAAGGGGCAATATGAATCTAATAACCATTGCAAATAAGTGATTGAAAAGGTAAACGATGATTTATTCTAAAAAGGAACGAAATTGGAAGTACTAAAGTTACAGTGCAGATTAAGCGCTTTTTTCCTCTTTAGGAGCTTGCTCTTGTAATTTTTTGCGATCTTCTTCGCGAATACCTTCTTTCAGCTCCTGTTCTACATTGGCTCGAGCCCGATTAAACTCTCGAATACCTTGACCAAGTCCACGCATTAGTTCAGGAATTTTGCGTCCGCCAAATAGCAATAATACGGCAAAAAGGATAACAATCCACTCATATCCGCCAATTCCGAAGAGCCATAATGATGTCATAACTAACAAATTTGTGCAAAGTTAGGCTTACATTTTCAGAAATGACACAAATTTGGCGACAAATCTATTTTTTCAAGCCTATTTCTCGAAGTCTTTCATCCAAATATGCACCCGCTGTAATGGGTTCATAAGCTAATGGACGTTCGGTCGCGATACATTGGGGAAGGCATGACAGATCCATACTACTCCTTGGATGTAGGAAAAACGGGATAGATAGTCTGGCAGTATGCCATTCTGAACGAGGCGGATTAACTACTCTGTGTGTAGTTGATTTCAAATAATTATTGGTCAGTCTTTGAAGCATATCACCAACATTTACCACAATTTCCTGGTCACCAGGTTGTATATCCAGCCAATTGTTTTGTTTGTCCAGCAATTGCAGTCCACCAGCTGAGGCGCCAACCAGTAATGTTATAAGATTTATATCTTCATGACTTTCTGCCCTGATGGCTGAAAGTGGCTCACTAGTGATAGGAGGGTAATAAATTGACCTTAAAATACTATTGCCGTGGTATATTTTTTCTTTGAAGTAGTCTTTCTTCAGACCAAGGTGTACAGCAATGGCCTCTAATAGAATTCCCCCCGTCTGTTCAAAAGCCTTATATAGAAGTATACCTGTGGAGACAAAGTCGGGTACCTCTGCAACATGAACATTTTCAGGGTATTCATCTTTGATGGCATCACCATCAACCACTTCTTGACCGATTTGGTAAAATTCTTTTAAGTCGCCTACATTGGATTGTTTTGCATGTTCTTTGCCGAAGGACGTATATCCACGTTGACCAGCCTGCCCTTTTATTTCATATTTAGCTTTCACATCTGATGGTAGAGCAAAAAAGGCTTTTGATTGATCGTAAAAAGATTGCACCAACTCTTCTGATATGCCGTGATTTACAATGCCAACAAAGCCAACTTCGTGGAAGGCATTACCTAGTTGATGTACAAATTCAGTCTTTTCCTGTTCATTGCCTTTAGCATATTGCTGTACATCAACAAGTGGAATAACTCTCATATTTTTTAAATTAAAAAGACAATTAAGATCTGCAAAAATACGATTTTTTTATAATATATAATTACAGTATTATTAAGTCAAGTGCATTTACAATGTTACTTAGGCCTATAGCGGGCCATTTCCATAATTTTTTGGCCATCCTCCATTGCTAAAAGATCTGAAAGTGAGGTGTTGGGATTCTTTTTTACAAAGGCTTTTATCATCTGCCAACCGATAAAATTGGCTGTTTGACCTGGAGCTTCAGCAGGCATGTTGGGCGCATTGGGGCTTGGTCCTACTAGTTTTTGATATTCTTGTCTTCGGGTGCTATACAACAAGTTTTTGGAAACAAAGTGGTTCCATAATCGGGCTTCATTTTCCAAAACCCATTGCATTTGAGTTTCGTTATATTCCATTTTGATATGAATGGGCAATTCTGGTAAAAATAGATCCATGAGATAAAGAACTTTGCCATTATAAACCATGATATCCAGCATTCGCTCGCTTTTTAGCGTCGGAAGTAGATTTTGGGAAAATGCTTTTACTATCTGTGGCAACATGTACTCCGGTCGCATTTGTTCCCTTATGAATTGAGGGAAAACCTGAGGGTCGTAGCCTCTAAAATCTTTGCCTAAAAACATGTCAATGCCTAATCCAAGGGTGTCTTCGCCAAAAGTACAGGCCCCTACTCCATACTCTGAAATAAAGGTGACCAATGTTTTTAGATTATTGTCACCTGTGTAATAACGGTAATATTGAAGGGCTTTGGACAGATCCTTTTCAAGAGTAGGTAAGTATTGCTCAACCGAAGCACAGCTGTCTAGTAAAGCGTGTAAATATGGGTTTTTGTGCAGATCAAGTACCTGCTGGTCTGTGAATGTGTCGCTAGTAGCATATTCTGCCATGATGGTACCGAAATAAATGTCCCAGAATAATGGGTATTTTTCTCTTAGATGTGATATGCCCGGCGCTTGGTTACTATAGAATTCTTGTTCAAAACGTAGGACATCCAGCTTGGGTTCGATATGGTTTACGTTAGGTTTTTTTGGTTCTTCACCCGAACATGCAGCGACGATAATGCAAATACTTACATAAAAAAAGGTATATTTGTAATTCAGAATCATGTGAGAGACTGTTTTTATGAGTTGAAATTATATAACGATAAATCTTAACAAATATGCACTTTCGGCTATTCATCTACGGTCTTTTGCTTTGCTTATTTGCAAATCGGGTAAACGCACAAGAATTATTTCAGGGGCGAAAATACGGAATTAGCTTTAGTGCGCCTGTTTTCAGTTTTATGCATTCTAACGATCGTTATATTCAAAATCGTGGCGTAAATATGGGTTATGGATTGCAAGCGCATGTTGAATTTCCCCTGTCATCGTATGTTAGTATAAGTACAGGTCTTGGATATGGATATAGTGTAGGCGGAAGAATTGAGCATACTATAGGGGGCAATTTGCTACCTAAGGCCAAATTGCGCAATCCTGATCTAAACAGCGGAGATAAACCATTACCTGACGGCACGCGAATCAGATACAAGTTGCAAGTCCTTGATGTGCCAGTGGGAGTTAAATTTTATACCCCTTACAAGAATAATCGCCAGTATTTTGTTGAGTTACCTATAGTTCGTATGGGACTTCGACTGAAGGCTAATGGGGATATTGAGTTGCCCGATGGCTTAATTAGTCGTGGAGAAAAAATCACTAATGAAACTCGGTTGCTAATTGTATCTGCCGGTATGGCTCTTGGCATGGTGCAAGATTTGGGACCTGTAGCGCTTGAAATAGCTTTCACTGGACAATATTGGATATCAGATTTGACCCGAAACCACGGTATACGAGTGATAGAAGGTGAGGGTGGTGTGCAAGTGCCAGTAGATATATTGTCCACTGATAGACCTTCGTTGATTGGGTTAAGATTGGGATTGTTCTTTTAATCACAAAATGGAATTTTATGTTTATCATCGATTTGGATTATTTGAATATGTTCATTCAACAAGCATTAGCGGAAGATGTAGGCGCGGGTGACCATACGTCCAATGCTTGTATACCACCAGATGCACGCAGTAAAGCACGATTAATCATGAAGGATCATGGTGTGGTAGCAGGTCTTTCTTTTGCCAAAATGGTATTTGAACGGGTAGATCCCGATATGCGCATTGATATTTTCAGAAATGATGGTGATGAAGCCGCATTTGGTGACATTTTATTTGAGGTTACCTGCAATACCAGAGCACTACTAAAAGCAGAAAGGTTAATTTTGAATACCATGCAACGTATGAGTGGAATAGCTACACTGAGCCACCATTTTGTAACGGAAGTGGAAGGTTTGCCTGTGATTTTATTAGATACACGAAAGACGACTCCGTTATTTAGAGCAATTGAAAAATGGGCAGTGAAAATAGGTGGCTGTGAGAATTACAGATTCGGCTTATATGATTGGATCATGATCAAAGATAATCATGTGGACGCTTGTGGTAGCCACACAGAGGCCATACGAAAGGCCAAACAGTATCTTGTAGATCATCACCTTGATTTGAACATAACCGTGGAGGTGCGCAATTTAAACGAATTGTACGAAGTACTTGAGGAGGGGGGCGTAACTCGTATTATGCTGGATAATTTTGAGCTGCCATTGCTGGCAGAGGCTGTGGCCATTGTCAATCACCGCTTTGAGACGGAGGCATCTGGGGGCATTCAATTAAAAAATGTACGAAAATTTGCCATGACAGGAGTTGATTATATTTCTGTAGGAGCTTTGACACATTCTGCGGGTACATTGGATATGTCATTGAAGGTGATCAAATAAATGGGTACATTATACTAACTGCTATGGCTTGATAGCACTTTAATTTTCAACCTATTGGCTAATACACCACACGTGCTTTTTGTTGGTCTATCCATAATGCCCAACCGTGTGAATATCCGTGAAGATCAATGGTTGGAATATTTCGATTATCGACCATAGGGTATCCTCTGTTTGCCCATTCAAAAATGCTTCCATATAAGTTATAAACTTGACTAAAGCCTTTTTGACGCAGTTTTTCTCCCATTTTTTCACTTCTGTATCCAATCGAGCAATATATCAAAATGGGTTTAAGGCTATCTACATGATCTAAAACTTCCCAATTGGGATGTTTGTATCCGAGCCAAAGTGCATTTTCCAAATGGCTAACTTTATATTCCTCAAATTCACGGGCATCGAGAATGACATATTCAGATTCCCTAAGTCGTACCGCGTCTGCATCCAATAAGGGCACAGTTTTAGAAAGCATGGTGGCTACCAGATGGTCAAACAATTTTTGCTTGCAATGAGGAATTTGGCTGGTATTTTCTGATCCTGAATCTATACCACAACCCAAAATCCCCAGAAGCATATAGGCGATTTTGCGCATAATTGTTAAGACTGAACTGGGCCTTCGCCTACCCGGTCAGCAATGTACATACCATCCTGGCAATAAGGCGATAATTCGGAAATAATGAACGAAGAAACAGCTTCGTGGTGCTCTTCCGGATAAAGCAAATGGATGTTAGGTCCCGCATCTAATGTGAAGTAAGCCGGAATCCTTGTGTCATTTCTAAAAGCCTTTATTTTTTCTATAAGAACAAGACTTTCGGGAACCATTAATACATAAGGGGGGCTAGATAACATCATTAAGGCGTGAAGTGCTAAAGCTTCTGCCTCTAATAATCTACCAAAATCTTCAACGTCACCACTTTTTAAACAAGAAAGCATGCCTTCCATACGCATACGAGCCTGAGCATAGCGAGGTTCAGCAAAAGGATTGTCTTCCATCAATTGATGCCCCGCTGTACTGGAAACTGCTTTTTCCGCCCTGCTTACCAATAAAATGGCGTTTTGATAATTTTGAAATATTGGATGAAGCTGATCATGGATAGGGTAGGCAAATAAGTCGCTACTGCCCGGTATTTCCGTCCGCTCTCCCCAAACAGCTGCATATCCATAAATTGATCTGCAGGCGCTTCCGGATAGCAGCCTAGCTAAAAACGATGCTTTTTGATCGAAAGCTGTATCTTCTTCTAGTGTACCAAAAAGTTCATGTTCCAAAGAGCATAAGCTTAGCGCCAGTGCACTCATGCTGGAAGCGGATGAAGCTATTCCTGCAGAATGTGGAAAATAATTGATTGTATCTATGGTTAGCTCCAGTTGTTTTAAAAATGGAAAATATGGAAGCAGTGCCTGTAACTTGTGTTGGATTTTTTGCTCGAATACCGGATGATGCACTTCTCCAAAATATAGTTGTAATGATATTTTGTCGTCCATCTTGGCTTTTGTCTGCCACTCCAAAGAAAGATAAGTGTGTGCTTCATCCAAAGTAAAACTCACCGATGGATTTCTGGGCATTTGCTGTCCGTATTTACCCCAATATTTAACTAAAGCAATATTGGAGGGACTAGTCCATGTTATTTTGCCTTCGTTTACAAGTGAGCTATCAATGATTAACTTTGGATTTTCGTACATATTTTATTTTTTGATAATATGATTTGTGTGATGAATTGTTATTGTAATCTGAACGAAGAAATGGCTTCAAACCAATCGTCCAATTCGTCAAATGACTTAAAACCGGGTTTCTCTTCTTCTCCACCTCGAATTACTAGGCCTGTTGGTTGAAATGTATTGATCATTTCAGAGAGATTGTCTATTGGAATATCGGCATCCATATAAACATCAAAATGCTGGCACAGTGTTTTCAATGCATCTTTAGAGATAGCGTCAATTTGCGTGGATAAAGAGAAAATATAGATACCGTTTTTGGGAAGTAAATCATGTTCAAAATCCAATAAAAAGGAAGTTGGCAGGGTACAAAAAAAGGAACCATTCGGAAATGCCACCATGGATTCTTGCCATTCAAATAGGGGTACGAATGAATCTTTTTCTGTGGAGGGCATATTTTGATGTAAAGGTAGTACCATGGTTGGACCCTCTATCCATTCGGCCATTGCCAGTGCTTTTTGCCACTTCTCTTCACTGTAGGGATGTAGGTCAAAACCTAAATAATCAACTTCCCATGCCGAGAAATAGCGGGCATCGCTAAGATTGCTCACATTTGCTGCAAATATTTTTAAGCTATCCATGCTCAGGCTAATTAGCTGCAAAAGTACGTTTTTTAGCTGAAAACCAGGAATAAGCAAGTAGGATAGGACGGTTTGACAATTGCATCAAGGTTTCTTTGCCTCTGGAAAAGAAAATCATCTGAAATTTATGACTGTTTATCTAATAAAGTGGGTTATGCCATCAGGTTTATTTACTTTTAGGGTATGATTTTCTGGGAAAATATAAGACTAGCTTTTGTCAGTATTCGATCCAACTGGATTCGTTCATTGATTACAGCAATGATTATCGCTTTTGGAATTATGTCGTTAGTTGGGATTCTCACGGCAATTGATAGTATTTTGGGATCTATGAGTAGCAGTTTTTCTAGTTTGGGAGCTAACTCATTTACTATAGAACGCGGAGGAGAAAGACTGGGAGGACGCCGTGGAGGAGTTGCCATCAAACAAACCAATTCTATTACTTACCGAGAAGCTAGCCAGTTCAAGCGACGATTTACCGATAGAGCAGTCGTTTCGCTAAGTGTTCGTGCCAATTCACTCGCAGTACTTAGGTATGGCGAAAAGAAAACAAATCCTAATGTTACCGTTACAGGAATTGACGAAAACTTTCTCACAACGCAAGGGTATGACTTGGAGTTTGGGCGTAATTTTTCAGCATGGGAGAGTGAATCAGCTTCTCCTCGTATCATACTTGGTAAAGATTTGGTGGATTTATTATTTGACGGAAATACGGAGAAGGCCTTGCAAAGTCTGGTATATTTGCAGTCTCAGGCTTATAGGGTTGTAGGTATTTTAAAAAGTAAAGGCAGCAGTTTTAATCAAAGTGCCGACAGGGTAGTATTTATTCCTTTGCAACTAGCCAGACAACAATTTCAGATTTCCGGAGCCAATTATCCGATAGCGGTATATGTGCCCTCCTCCGATCAATTGGCGGCCATCACAGACCAGGCAATTTCCGTCATGCGAGCTGTCAGACATCTAAAGCCTGGTGAGGAAAATGATTTTGAAATTCGAAAAAGCGATAGTTTGCTCAATATTCTCAAAGATAATACGGCTACCATTCGTATCGCCACTATAGGTATTGCGTTAATTACTTTGTTGGGTGCAGCAATTGGCTTAATGAATATAATGCTGGTTTCTGTAACTGAACGCACCAAAGAAATAGGTCTACGCAAAGCAGTTGGCGCAAACGGAAAGCATATCACTATTCAATTTTTGACAGAAACCGTGGTAATTTGTCAACTTGGTGGCGTATTAGGCATTCTTTTAGGTATGCTGGCTGGTAATGGGGTAAGCTTTTTTACCGGAGGTACATTTATTATTCCGTGGGCCTGGATAATTGTGGGTTTAGTTACTTGCCTGGTCATCGGCATTATTTCTGGTATTTATCCTGCCTTAAAAGCCGCGCGAATGGATCCAATTGAAGCACTGCGCCATGAATAATGGTGTAAACACGGCTACCAAAATTGGATTTTGTGCCCTATAGTCTGGGCTCGGTTTTTTCAGTATGTTGACTACTATCTTTTGGGGGATGCATGGCGCTCCATTCACACCATGAGCCATCATAATTTTTTACATGCGGATAATCTAGTAATTGGGTGAGGACAAAAGTTACCAAAGCGGACCTTACACCCGAATGACAATAGTTAATAATATTGTCTTCGGGGCTAATACCCGCATCTTGCAGTATTTTCTGCATTTCTGATATTGGTTTCAATCTTTTATGCGCTTCGGGGCGCTGATCGATAAAATTATAATAATCTAGGTGCACACTACCTTCAATTTTGCCTGGGTAGGAGGCTCCATCTTTTAAAGTTTGTCCATTATATTCCTCTTCTGAACGATTGTCCAATAGCTTTATGCTATTATTACCAATGGCTTGTTCAACCTCTTGCATATCAGCAAAATGAGTAGAATCTGTAAGTTCAAGAAATTGAAAATTGCTATAAGCTATTGGACTGGGTACATTTGCTATTGGAAGTCCCATGGCTTTCCAACCTTCCAGTCCACCATCAATTATTTGAGCTTTATTAAAACCATAAAGATCAAGAACCCACCAAAGTCTGGCAGCTTCTACAGATCCATTATCATCATAAAGAAGAAGACGATCATGATTTTGAATACCTTTTTTGGACAGCATTGCCTCTATCTGCTCTTTTGTAAGTACAATACCCAAACTGTCGGATAATTCATCTCTATAAATAGAAATCGCACCGGGAATATGGCCATCAGCATAATTGTCTGGATTTCGGCAGTCAATAAATAAGGTGTTTTCCGGTAATGGTAAATTTTCAGAAAACAAGCTTACATCAATCATCGGTGTATCCGATAAGAAAAGGGTTTTACTTTGATTACAGGCCCAAAAACCAATGAGGGCAATCCAAATGTATTTAGTCCAGCTCATACCATTCTTCTACTTGTACGAAAGGACCAGTCGGTTGTGATGATACTCCGTAGTGTTTACTTAAATAATCTAATATAGGTGCTTCATTTTCACCTAAATCCCACAGTCCTTGGGTTTTTTGCATCCACTGAATAAGCGACAACCAATCTTCTCGAGTGGCGCGTGTATTGCGGATTATGCTGGCGGAGTGGCAAGACAAACAATTACCCTTGACCAGCATTACATGCTTATCCAGCAGCAAGCCTGTCTCCTCATCAATTTGATAAGGATAAGCATAGGTTTCAGAATCTTCTTCATCTGCGGGTTCTGCAACTGCTTTTTCAGTAGGTTGAGAAGCAGGAAATAGCCAATTAGGCCCACCTGAAAAAAACCAAACAGAGGCAGCCAAGAAAAGTACTATTGCAAAATTCATCCACCGCATTTGGCGGGCAAATCTTTTGATAATATCTTGGTTGGAAGGAGTAGATTGACTCATGATACATTTACTTTTAAAGCGATACGGTGACAGGCATTGTTGTAGTATCCTTTGGGATTCCAGGCAGGTCCTAGCACAGGCTGAATGTTGCCTTGTGTATCTGTAGCTCTGGCCCAAACTTCATAATAACCATTGCTTGGAAACTGAATTGTTTGTTTCCATTGAGCCCATGCAAAACGATTAGCTGCTCTTTCAAGTGTGCATGTTTGCCAGCTTACGCCAAAATCTGTAGATACTTCTACTTTGGATATCTCACCTAGGCCAGTCCAGGCATGCCCCCTTACTTCTAATGTATTCCGTTTGGTAAGGATTCCACCATTTTTAGGGTAAGTAATCAGTGATTTTACGGGTAACTCCGCCAAAATGCATTGTTTTTCAGGTGGTGCATCCTCGCCAGGTGCCACGGGTTCGCAGGGCATACTATAAGATGGAGGTTTCATTTTTTCGCCATCATGTACTTTATTGCGAACCAATATATCAGAAAGCCATTTGCCGCTAACAGAGGCTGACCACCCTCCAACAACAAGGCGAAGTGGATACCCATGCATTATTGGGATATCTTTGCCGTTCATACTCCAAGCTATGAGGGTTTCGTCCTCCATTGCTTTTTCTATAGGCACCCCTCTCGAGATAGGCTTTTTTTCAAAATTGCCGGAG
>CAYUZA010000026.1:0-3820 GCA_964449535.1 uncultured Saprospiraceae bacterium | reverse complement strand
GGGTATCTTTTCCTTCATAACCAATATACACAGCATCTGATTTAATCCCCACATCTTGAAGAATATCGCGTAAGCGCACCCCTGTCCATTGGACACAACCAACGGCACCATTTCCCCATGCTACTCCTTTGGCAGGAGGGTTAAATTGTGAGCGGCCGTTGCCTGCGCATTCTAGCACGAGCTGATAGGTATGATGTTTGAATTTGCTTTTAAGATCGGCAATTGTGTACACTTTGGTTTTTAGGGCTGATTCGCCCCTGATGGTCAATGTCCATTTTTTGACATCTGGTTTTTCTGGTACCAGACCATTATTTCGTACAAAAAGTCTATCTGCAGGTGTTATTTTGTCGTCTAACAAATGCGCAGGAGTTTCCAGATTCCATGGGCGATCATTAAGAACTTTCAGGTCTGGATGTTTACCATCTGGCAGGGGGCCTAGTGCACTAAGCCATAGTGGGGTGTAGCCAGTGGGCATTACAGCTCCGTGAACAATGTCTGCTCCTATCAAAAGCCCAAGAGAGGCCAACGCACTTTTTTTTAAAAAACCACGCCTATTTTTGTTTGTTTCCTGCATGGGCTTCAATATTTATTTCGGGCAAATATAAAATAAAGAAATAAAAGGATGCTGTAACCTTTGTTACACATAATTTTATAAAGTTGTACTTGACATGTGAAGAAAAATAAACCTTACGGAAGGTTAACTTGCATTTGCTCGATTAAGCATTGTAATACTTATTCTTTAATCAATGTATGCTATACCTTGAAGAAGTTAAAGTAAGAAAGGGTGAACACTTTGGGGAATTTGTGTTAAAGGATGTGCGTGCTCATCTAAGTCACTCAAAGCCTGTGTTCTAACCTGATGAACTAGCTCAATAGAGGGTCTGGCTTCACTAATTCCGTAACCTTCACCATGCAGGATATTACTATATGATACCGTATGAAGGTCGGTAAAGCCATCGCTAAAATGGATTTCCTCTCCATTGCTTTGCAGCGATCGGTAACTTTTTGTGCCTGATTCTTTGGTAGTTTGAGGTAGACAATCTTCTGAAATACTCAAAAACCATTTTACCCTGGCATGTTCTAGTTCTAGGTATCCTGATGCACGATCGTGACTACGCTGGTAAACTTTGCTGGATTCGACCCTGCCAAAAATCCAAAGAAGCATATCGAAAAAGTGAATTCCAATATTAGTTGCAACACCGCCAGATTTGCTGTCATCACCTTTCCAGGAAGCGAAATACCATTTACCTCTGCTGGTGATATAGGTAAGGGTTACCTCTGTTTTATGGTTGATATTTTTTGTAGATTCCCATTTTTCTTTCCATGCACGAACTGCAGGATGCAAGCGGAGCTGAAGTATCGTGTATATTTTACGTTGGTATTCTTTTTCCAGTTCTGCCAATATTTCCAAATTCCATGGATTTAACACTAGCGGCTTTTCGCAGACCACATGAGCGTGATTTCGGAGGGCAAAACGAACGTGGGCATCGTGCAAATAATTTGGAGAACAGATACTGATATAATCTGGGCCATTACCTTGTCGCCTCAACTTGTCAATATAGCGGTCAAATCTTTCAAACTCAGTGAAAAAGGCAGCGTCTGGAAAAAAAGCATCAAGTACCCCTGCACTATCGTGTGGGTCCAAGGCAGCCAGCAGATTACCCCCTATGTCCCTAATTGCACGCAAGTGCCTTGGGGCCACAAAACCAGATGCCCCAATAAGCGCGAATGATGGGTGTTGTTCAGCATTCATGATCATAAATTGTTGATGGACATAATACTCACAGACCCATTTGAAAAAACATAGTTATTCCCTAAACTATCTTGAGCGTTGCCTTTTTCATCAAAATGAAGTTTTTCTCCCAGGATATCCACCCACCCGCCATGCCGAGCAGGGTTTCCTTTTACCAATTCGAAATCTTTGACGGGCTTGGTTACTACTGAACCCGCACCAATTAGCGCGTATTTTCCTATACTGATACCACATAAAATCGTCGCATTAGCGCCAATGGATGCTCCTCGGGCTACGAGAGTGGGTAAAAACTCATTTTTTCTTGAAATGACTGCTCTTGGGTTTAATATGTTTGTAAAAACACAACTTGGTCCCAAAAAAACTTCATCTTCAATTTGTACCCCAGCATAGACAGAGACATTATTTTGAATGCGAACTTTATGGCCTATTAATACACCTTTACCAACGAAAACATTTTGACCCAAAACACAATCAGAGCCTATATCAGCGCCTTCCATGATATGGCAAAAATGCCAGATTTGGGTTCCATGTCCGATGGTTGCTCCTGGGTCTACGATAGCTGAAGGGTGTATAAAGCTCATAAAGTCCAATAATACATGTATTTGGAAAATTCCGATGAATAAATTCCCTTGAGATCGAAAAGTATGGGATGGTCATCCATCAATGAAAGAAAGTAATCCGCTGTTAAGTGGCGGAAATCTTTATGAGCAACAGCCACTACAACAGCGTGGTACAACGGCACGGGTTTTTCTTGAAGTGTCATAGCATAAGCTTCTTCGAAGGCCTGCTGGTCTGCCATTGGATCTAGCAAGTCAACTGTTACGGAAAATTGTTTTAGTTCATAAGCAAGATCCACTACTTTTGAATTACGAACATCTGCAATATTTTCTTTAAACGTGGCCCCTAAAATAAGCACTTTACATTTATCAGGGGCTTTGCCAAATCGGGTCAGGGTTTGAACGAGCTTGCCAGCAATATAGGTTGGCATGTCATTGTTAATGCTTCGGCTATAGTTGATCATACGGGGTTCAATCCCCGCTTTTCGGGCGGCATACACCAGATAATATGGATCTACTCCAATACAATGTCCGCCTACAAGACCAGGAGAGAATCGCATAAAGTTCCATTTAGTACTCGCTACTTTTAATACTTCTCGAGTATCGATCTGCATTTTATGGAACAGCATTGAAATTTCGTTCATCAGTGCAATATTGATATCTCGTTGCACATTTTCAATAATTTTTGCTGCTTCAGCTATTTCAATTGCGGAGGCTTTACAAATCCCTGCTGCAATAACTGACTTATAAATACTACTAATTTGATCCAAACCAAAGTCAGAATCGCCACTTACAACTTTGATTATCTTATCTACACTATGTTCATGGTCGCCTGGGTTCATGCGCTCTGGTGAATATCCATAAGAAAAATCTTCACCCCCTATGAGTCCGGAAAATTTTTCGAGCAACGGGAGGCATACTTCTCGTGTACATCCAGGGTATACAGTAGATTCCAAGACTACAACATCTCCTTTTTTTAATGCGCAGCCCACTTTTTCAGATGCTTCACGCAAAAGGGAGAGGTCAGGCAAATTGTCGGTGTCTATAGGTGTTGGAACGGCTATGATGTGAAAAGTCCCTAGCCTAAGGTCTGCCGGATCTGATGTAAAGTAAATCCTTTTGTTGTCAAAAGCTTTAGCTTCAATGGCTTTGGAAGGATCTTCTTTTTTGTGTAATTGAGCGATACGCGCAGGGTTTCGGTCATACGCTATTACCTTATATTTTTCTGCAAACAATAAGGCAAGGGGGAGACCGACGTATCCTAAACCAGTTACAGAAATGGTAGTGTGAGTAGTTGCCTCTAAACTCATTACGCAAGCATTGATTCCATACCCCAAAGATGCAGCATTTAGCTGAAATAGTTTGTATAATGCTAATAGTAAAGGTAGGATAGAACGATGGTACGACTATACGACAATACGACTTTTCGATAGAACGGCTGTACGATGCAAGTAGTCTTCGGCAATATTTTCATAAGATAGAATCATTTCACCCTTAAGGCATTAAGGGA
>CAYUZA010000025.1:0-21272 GCA_964449535.1 uncultured Saprospiraceae bacterium | reverse complement strand
GAACAAAGGTTTATCTGCTACTTTTTATCACGCGGGTCTCGAAAAAAGTGAGCGAGACGTTCGACAGGAATCATGGTTAACAGGTGATACTCGCATTATGGTAGCTACTAATGCTTTTGGTATGGGCATTGATCAGCCACATGTGAGGGCAGTCGTCCATATGCACCCACCTTCCAGTTTGGAAGCATATTTCCAGGAAGCGGGAAGAGCTGGCCGCGATGGCGCTAAATCTTATGCAGTGCTTCTTTTTGATCCCAAAGATATAAGCGACCTAAAGGACAATTTTGAGGATTCATTTCCTGAATTATTAGAAATTAAAGCTGTTTATCATGCTTTAGGTTCTTACTTGAAAGTTGCTATCGGTGCACAACCCGAAGATAGCCTTGATTTCGATGTTCAACACTTTACCGCTACTTATAATTTTGCCCTGCCCAAAGTATTACAAACCCTTCGTATATTATCTGATAATGGCTACTTGTATGTATCTGAAGCCGTGTATATTCCATCCAAATTGGTCTTTACCTGCTCAAGGGATGCACTTTATGATTTTACGCTGCGTCAAGTTGACCAGGGGGAAATACTAAAGGCTCTTTTGCGTATTTATCAAGGTATTTTTGAACATCCAGTCTCAATCGATGAGTTCAAATTGGCTCAGTTTTTACATATTTCTAAGCAGGATACAATAAAATCGCTGCATTTATTGCATGCTGAAGGTTTAATTGAATATGTGCCAACAAAGGATGTTCCACAAGTAGTGTATTTGCAAGCTCGGGAAAAAAGCGAACACCTTCAAATTGATATGCATAAGGTTAATCGGTTGAAAGCTTGGCGTAAGGAGATGATGGATCGTGTGGAACAGTTTGTGTATACCGATATGTGCCGATCCCGGTATTTATTGGCCTATTTCGGCGAAAACAAAGAGGAAACCTGCGGGATTTGTGACATTTGCCTTGAAATGAAACGTCACGGCACTTATAATGATCGTTACACTAGGTTTAAGGAATATTTTTTGAAAAATAAAGAGCAAATTAATGGATTAGTATTGGAGCCTCTTTTGAATCAATTTAAAGAGCTTGATCGCAAAGTGGCCTTGGATGTTCTTCAGGAGCTGGCAGATGAGCAAATTATAAGCTGGAGGAATCAGCAGATTTGGTTTAATGATTCTAAATCATGAATAAAAAGAGACTCATTTTTACAGTCACCAATAATGTGCTGCAAGATCAGCGAATGCATCGCATTGCGGGTACATTGTCAAACCAATATGATGTCACACTTATAGGCAGAGGTAAATCTTTGGGTTTACCATTGGGTTTTTCTTTTTCGACAGCATGGATTCCATGTATATTTAAAAAGGGGAAGGCAATGTATCTGGAATTCAATTTTAAATTATTCTTCCGCTTGTTGGGAATCCGAGTGGATGCTATTTGTGCTGTAGATCCTGATACTTTGCTTGCCTGTAGTTGTGCTGCTTGGATAAAGGGGGTTCCTCTCGTATATGACGCACATGAACTTTTTTCTGAATTGCCCGAACTCGAAGGAAGAAATTTCAGTAAACGCATTTGGTCATTTATAGAGAAATGTGGAGTAAGAATGTCCTCAATAAGATATACCGTCAATGCTTCATTGGCAAAGGAATTGGAAATCCGTTACGGTCGGCCTTTCGAAATAATTCGGAATTTTCCTACAGCGCTGCCTTATCCATTTGAAAAAGATCGTTCCGCCAATCGGATGATTTGGTACCAGGGAGTGCTAAATGTTGGGAGAGGTCTTGAAGAAATAATTGATGCCATAACACTTTTGCCTAAAGAATGGTGTCTTGAAATTGCAGGAGAGGGAGATATTAAGCATTTATTATTAGAAAAAGTTTCAAACATGGGATTGTCCGGTAGGGTTAAGTTTCATGGACATTGTACTCGAGAAGAAATGGTCGCACTATCTGCGAATGCTTTTGCGGGGATTAAT
Organism: uncultured Saprospiraceae bacterium; assembly: GCA_964449535.1. Taxonomy (GTDB): domain Bacteria; phylum Bacteroidota; class Bacteroidia; order Chitinophagales; family Saprospiraceae; genus SLDF01. Next base: position 19,310 of record CAYUZA010000025.1, on the reverse strand, counting down.
TTGCTTAGGTCCGACAGTAAAAACTACTATTTATCGTTAGCTAACAAATTTTTTGATTACGTACAGCAAGGCCTGCCTCAGTTTTGCATGGACTTTCCTGAATATAGACTTATGCAAGAGACTTATCCCGTTGCGGTTTTGTTGAACCGTATCGATCCGGCATTTATAGCAGTCAGTATTCTAAAATTGGCAAATGATTCTATGGCATACCATGATATACAGCGCGCCATTATGCTAGCGCGTCAAGATTGGATATGGGAAAAAGAGTCGTTGAAGCTAAAGCAGATCTATAAAAATTTAAATTCGCTTCATTGATATTTAAGCATTCTTGATTTCCTCTCTGCCATCTGCATGTCGCGCAAATCTAGGTTTGTCCTTTGCGTGAACTTGGTCATATTTGGGCCATGGCCAACCACCAAATTTTGTTTTATGGTAGTCCTCAAATGCCTGATTGATTTCCTCTTTGGTATTCATGACGAATGGACCATATTGAATAACTGGTTCTCCTATGGGTTTACCCTGAAGTATGAGAATGCCTACTTCCTTATTTCCAGCTTGTAATATTGCTTGTTGGTCACTGTGCAAATGGACGGAATGATAAAAGGGAACAGCTTTGCCCGAAATGAGTAGTTGATCTCCTTGATAAAAATACAACATACGGTTTAGGCCCTTTGAAGCTGCAGGAAGTGTCCAGCTGGCACCGGGTTCCATTTTGATATTAAGAATGGTTACCTCATTCGTTGGATCGGCTGCCCATGAATTGGGTGGGGGAGGAGGTGCTTGCTTTTTCTCCAGTTTACCGGCTACTAATTCAATGAGTGTTTTTTTACCTGCTGCATCCTTTATTTTTAGTTGCGGAATGGATTCCCGCCATAGCATGGTAAAATATGGCGCGACTTTTTTATTCCTTGCGGGTAGATTTAACCAAATCTGAAAAAGCTCGAGTGGATTGGGCTTGTCCTGATTGATGAGTGGAAACATTTCTGAATGTTGAACACCATTACCAGCTGTCATCCACTGCACATCACCATCGCCATATCGTCCCGCAGCGCCTATAGAATCTGCATGATCTACCATGCCTTTTCTCACCATGGTTACGGTTTCAAAACCACGGTGAGGATGGCCGGGAAAGCCTGGAACTGTTTTGCCGTGGTACATTCGAAATCCATCCTTAATAATGAAGTCGTCTCCCATAGACCTTCCTTTAAAATAACCCGGGTCAGGACCCATTATGCTATTGCCTTTGGGAAAGGAATCTTCATGATGGACACAGAATAAAAACGGATCCATGGTCTCCCACTGGAATCCCATTCTTTTCATACTTATTATGGGATCAAGCGTGTTTGATTCGCTTTGGTTTTTGAGTACTTCTGACAATTTGTGGAAAGGCGCAGCCGCCAAGAGCCCAAATGAGGCGGATAGCTGACCCAGAAAATTACGTCGGGTATGATCTTTCTTCATAAATCAGACTTTTACAAATAACAGAAAAATAATCTTTTTAGTTCCAATTTAAAGGACATCTGTTTGCTGGGCCGAGCTAAGCAGGGTACGGTGCAGATCAATAATCTGTTTCAAAATACTTGTACTTCCATCATTATAAATAATATATTGACTTTTGTCTGCTTTTAGATTTTCTGGCCATTGAGATTTAACTCTTTGATAGAACGACTCTTTAGTCATACCATCACGTTCTTGCACTCTTGCCAGTCTTAACTTTTCTGGAGCATACACATAAATGATGCTGTTCAGTTCTTTCCATGCTCCGGATTCAAATAAAAGAGCAGCTTCTTTAATTACGTAGGGGGCTCCGCTTTTTTTTTGTTCTTCCATCCATACTTGAGTATCTATTTTGACAGCAGGATGTACTATTGCATTGAGCTTAGCCATGAGTTTTTCATTATTGAAAACTTGTTGAGCTACCCAAGCAGTTTGATACATACCTTCGTTAGAATAAGCTTCTGAACCTAAAAGAGCTGTTATTTTTTCTTTCAATTCGGGATTGTTTGCAATAAGATACTTGGCGCGTAGGTCAGCATAATATACGGGTACACCCAGCCATTCAAAAACGCGGCAAGCTAAAGACTTACCACTACCAATTCCTCCGGTTATACCTACAGTTAGCATATTTCCAGTTTTTGGATCGAAAGTCCGGGAATAGTATCTGTTTGGGCTGCTTGATCGGTGCTCATATCTCCAACTGCTGCTTTGATGGCTATAAGAAAAGGCAGGGCAACGCTTTGTCTGACAGCAATACTCCAAGTTATATCCGTTTCATAGCTTGCTTGCAATACTTTTGCATCATATCGGGGGAGCAGTTGTGTTATTTTTTTATCAAAAGCATAGCTAGCAGTAATTTGAAACACATCACTGATAAATATCTGTTGAGCAGTCGTTTGAGATAAAGCGTCTCGGGCACTTTCTCGATAGGCCTGAATAAGTCCTGAAGCACCGAGAAGGGTTCCGCCAAAATATCTAACTACACCCACTAGAATATCTGAATATCCAAATGATCGTATTTGTCCTAATATTGGTTTTCCTGCTGTTCCACTCGGTTCTCCATCATCATTTACTCTGTAGAGGGTGCCATTGTTGCCAAGGCTCCATGCATAGCAAAGATGTCGAGACTTAGGGTGGAGTTTTTTTATGTTTTCGAGTTGCTGCGCAATTTGTGCTATAGTTTTTACCGGGTAGGCATACGCGATAAACTTACTTCCTTTGTCTTTATACAATCCTTCAGTTGGAGCGAGAATACTGGTGTACTGATCGTTCATGCCCTCAAAAGCTTATCAATAGAATGGAAATAAGGGCAAGTGCCAATCCTGCCACATTCCAAAAATACACTTTCTCATGAAAAAAAACAATTCCTCCAATTGCCGCAATGGCTATAATACTCATATTGTAAACTGGGAACAAGACTGCTGCAGGCAACCCGCTGTCTATGGCTTTTACTAAGGTCACAATGGAGAAAAAATTGGGTAACCCCAACAAGGTGCCCAACATGATTTTTTTTGATAAAGGTGTTTGGTCTGTTTTTTTTCGAAAGCTAAATTTATATCCCATTCCCAACACCAAAGCCACCCCAAAAATTATGGTTGCCAAGGCGCCATCTTGAACCTGTCCTGGATATGCTTTTTTAATATGATAAAAGCTGGAATCAATGATTCCGCTTGCCAAAAAGGTGATTACTGGTAGTAAGTATACCCATCGGTTTTTCCCTTGCATGTCTATGGCTCTAGTTTGCCGATTCACTAAAAAAATGGCAATGATAGCTAATACCAATCCAATAATCTGCCATATCGACAAAGGTTCGCCCCACCAGTACCATGCATATAAGACAGTAATTATGAGACTGATGCGCTGCAGAATAGAAGTTGGACCCATGCCGATCCATTGTATGCAGGTAGCTGCCGCTAAAAATCCCCCGATAAATAATACTCCCAAACTAATGGTATGCCATATCCAGGGTGGCGGCTCGCTTATAATATCAATGAGATCGCTTCCAAAAAAAATGCCGCCTAAGAGTATACATATAAAATAATTTATTAATATAACATCTAATACTGGAATTTTGTGTTTCCCCATCCATTTAAATAAAAAGCCAAGCGATGCGTTTAGCACAATAGCTGCCACAAAGTATAGCATGTATTTGTTATATTTATCTACAAAAATAAGGTAAGAATGGGTCAGAGTGTGAACATATTAGTATTTTTGCAATTCAAGCATGCGTAAAGGTGATAATGGCGCCCTACATTTTTGACAATTTAACTATAATCGTTCAAGAAAAGATTAATTCTTTTCCTGCACATGCAGCGCTTACAAATCCCAATGTTACAAGATCTGGATTACAAAGGGGTTCTTTTTTTAAGATGCCTTTTCTGCTTTATTGTACTTTGCAATTACTTTTTATCGATAATCATAATAAATCAATAAGATTATGTCGCTCGTTACGCTGATATTAGTTATTGCCGCGTTGGCATTAGTTTTTACCTCACTGCTAAAGATTCGCACTGCTCGTGTACAATCTTTTGTATTGTCATTGCTACAGAATTTCTGTGGATTCTTATTTATTTTTTCCGGTTGGGTAAAAGTGGTTGACCCTATGGGTACTGCCTTTAAAATGGAGCAATACTTTGCAGAGTTTGAATCCGTATTCGCAGGTACATGGATGAATTTTTTATCGCCTCTTTTTCCATGGTTGAGCACTTTTAGTCTTTCGTTCTCTGTTTTTATGATTGTTTTGGAAATGATTCTGGGATTATTTCTGGTTTTAGGTATACTTCCAAGACTTACTTCATGGTTATTTTTCATAATAATCCTGTTTTTTACTTTTTTGACAGGATTTACATATCTGACAGGATATGTTCCACAGGATGTTAATTTTTTTGATTTCAATCAGTGGGGGGAGTTTGTTAAAACTAATATGAAGGTGACTGATTGTGGTTGTTTTGGTGATTTTATAAAACTGGAGCCGAAAACATCCTTTTTAAAAGACGTTTTTTTGCTTTTTCCATCAATAGCTTTTTTAATTTTCAATAAGAAGTTTCACGTCTTGCAAAGTGCTAAGGCTCAACGCATGACTTCTTTTGCATCCACTTTTTTCCTGTTGGTGTACGCATTATTTAACTTTTATTGGAACGAACCTCATATTGATTTTAGACCTTTCAGCGAAGGCGCTAATATTCGGGAGATTAAAGCTGCAGAAAAAGAAGCGCTTGAAAATGTTGAAGTTACCATAGTAATGAAATCAAAAGCAGATGGTACTGTGGTCAAGCTTCCATATGAACAATGGATGAAGGAATTCAAGTCATACCCGAAGGATGACTGGGAATATTTGGAGCAAGAGAAAGGAGAACCAGCGGTACCTCAAACCAAGATATCCGAGTTTATGGTTGAAAACATAGATGGAGAGGAAGTTGGTGACGCTATTTTGGAGTATGAAGATTATCAATTTATCATAATCTGCCATAAATTTAAAGGTACCCAAGAGATAAGTACAGTTGTTGTTAATGATACCATTTATGTACAGGATACGGTAACGGGTGAGAGTGGTGAGATTCAGGTTGTGGATAGGATAGATCGTATAGATCAACGAGAAGACAATGCATATGTTTTTACATGGGACGATAATTACATGGATGCTATGCGTCAGAAAATCAAGCCCTTTGCAGAGGCTGCTCTTGCTGCGAATATCAGAATATTTGGTATTGTGGGAGGTTCATCTAATGAGGCTATTGCTGACATGAGCAAAAATTTGGAGTGGGATGTTGAATTTTTGAAAGCAGATGATATTTTGCTTAAAACCATTCAGCGTTCAAATCCAGGGGTGCTGCTGATGAAGGATGGTGTAATCATTCGTAAATGGCATATCCGTCAGTTGCCAACGTTTGAGTCCATACAAGAAAAATACCTGAAGTAATTTTTTTCAATACAACCTTTAAAAATTAACGCCCCATGCTCAGTAGGAGGAATGTTCGCATAAAAATAATGCAGCTTCTTTATTCGCTCAATAGAGATCAAACGCTCAAAGGGCGGGATATTTTAAATGCGTATGAAAAGTTTATAGACCAGTCATTTACGTTGTATTTGTTCAATATCTTTTTACTTCAGGATGTAAGCCAATACGCAAAAGCTGATGAGCAAAGACGCAAAGCCAAATTTGTAAAAGACTCTTCCGATTCTTCATTTACGGCAAGATTGTACGAAAATCCCTGCATGGTAGGAATACATCAAAATGCTTATCTGCAAAAATTATTTAAAGCTCATGGTTTTGTCGATCAATGGGATACGGATATTTCTAAGCGGATATATTTTGATTTTGCAAAGCTGCAGGAATATCAAGACTACTTGGCTATTGAAAAACCAACAATAGAAGACCACATTGGTATCTTATTGGTATGTTACAAGTTTATAATAAAAGATGAACTTTGTGAAGAGCTAATAGATGACCGTTTTTCCAATTGGTATGATGATAAGTCATTGGTTATTGGAGCTATGAAAAAAACCATCAAAGCGTTACCACCCAATGATGCCTTGTTCTTCGAGCTGTACAAGCCGGAGGAAGAAACCAGCATAGGATTTGGCAAGTTATTATTAGAAAATTTGCTCGAGCGAGAAGATGAGTTGGTTGGTTATATTGAGCCATTATTACAAAATTGGGACAAGGATCGTGTTACTGTAGTTGACTTTATCTTACTCAAAATGGCAGCTATGGAATATTTACTTTTTGACGGTATACCCAACAGTGTAACCATTAATGAATATGTTGAAATTGCTAAAATGTACTCAACAGAAAAAAGTAAAGAATTTATCAATGGTGTTGTGGACAAGTTGTTTGATAAATTTGAAAGTAATGGCTTAAAAAAGAAAGTTTAATTTGTTCTACACCACGCACATTATGGCTGATAAAAAAATATTGATACTAGACTTTGGATCACAGTACACACAATTAATAGCTCGAAGGGTAAGAGAGCTCCAGATTTACTGCGAAATAAAGCCATTTAATACTTCAATAGCGGTAGATAATACAATTGCTGGAATTATTCTTTCAGGTAGTCCATTTTCTGTAAATCAGCCTGACCGATTAAGTGTTGATTTGTCAGCAATTTTAGACAACTATCCAGTGTTAGCCGTTTGTTATGGCGCTCAGTTACTTGCATCAGATTTGGGGGGCAAAGTCCAAAAGTCTGAGATTAGGGAATATGGAAAGGCTCACCTCAAGTGGATGGCTGATGATCCAATTTTTTCGGGAATCTCCATGGGTTCACAAGTGTGGATGTCACATTCTGATACTATAACCCGATTACCTGAAGGTGCTGAATGTTTGGCTTCCACGAATGAAGTTGAAGTAGCAGCCTACAAGCTTAACCGAAATAAACCTGTTTACTGCTTTCAATTTCATCCAGAGGTAACACACAGTTTGGATGGTTTGACTTTTTTACAAAATTTTCTTTATGACATTGTTGGTTGCACACCAAATTGGACCCCTGAGTCTTTTATTGAAAGTACAGTTAATAATATCCAGAGAGAAGTAGGACACGAAAAAGTCTTACTGGGTTTATCGGGAGGAGTAGATTCTACGGTTGCCGCATTGCTGTTGCATAAAGCATTGGGCGATAGGTTGATATGCTTTTTTATTGACAATGGATTATTGCGCAAGAATGAATTTTCCGAAGTATTGCACAAGTACGAAGGAATGGGCCTTCATGTTGTCGGTGTTGATGCACGTGAGGCGTTTTACAATGCATTAGCGGGGGTGAGTGATCCGGAACAAAAACGAAAAGCTATTGGTAGGGTGTTTATAGAAGTTTTTGAAACCGAATCTAAAAAATTAGACGGTGTCACTTATCTGGGTCAGGGGACTATTTATCCGGATGTTATTGAATCTGTTTCTGTGCATGGACCTTCAGTGACCATCAAATCGCACCACAATGTGGGCGGATTGCCCGACAGATTGCATTTAAAAATAATTGAGCCCCTTCGTATGCTCTTTAAAGACGAGGTCCGCAAGGTGGGCGAGGCTATGGGATTGAGGGAGGATCTACTCCGGCGTCATCCTTTTCCTGGGCCTGGATTAGGTATTCGAATATTAGGCGATATTACCCCTGAAAAAGTTCGCTTATTGCAGGAAGCGGACGCTATTTTTATCAATATGCTTCGGGACAGCGGGTTGTATGATCATGTTTGGCAAGCTGGTGCGATTCTACTTCCTATTTTTTCTGTAGGCGTGATGGGGGATGAACGCACGTATGAGCAAGTTGTTGCTTTAAGGGCGGTTACTTCTACCGATGGTATGACTGCCGAGTGGGCTCAGCTTCCATATTCATTTTTGGCAGATGTTTCCACTGAAATCATCAATAAAGTAAAAGGAATTAATAGGGTTGTATATGATATTAGCACAAAACCACCTTCTACTATTGAGTGGGAATAAATGTATATGGCTCTTTTTTTGTTTTTTTTTGGCATTAGTAGCCAACGCAACTTCTTTGGAGTCAACCTACTTAACCCAAGTCGTACCTAAACAGGTAGATACCATACCCACTGTTTTAAAAATAGACACTGTTTCTTGGAAAGTGATAGATACATTTTCACATAAAAAGGTCCAAGATTCAACAGTTGATATTTCTTCCTCAAAAAAAGTAATGGCTAAGAATCGCCTTAAAATGGCTTGCTTGATTCCTTTGTATTCCTCCATGAATCCAGAAAGTAACAATAATTTACTCAGAATGACTCATTTTGCTATGGGTGCTCGGTTAGCTGCAAAAGATTGTAAATCTTGCAAAACTACCATCGATGTAGATGTGCTTGATATAGAAAAATTTAAAAACAGAATGGATAAATGGGTAACGAGTGATTCACTTTCTTCTTATGATATAATAGTAGGACCCTACAAAACGGAGGATATTAAAAAAGTTCTTAATCACAAATCATCAGAGTCAACATTGATTTTTTCACCTTGGAATGCGCAAGCCTCTCTTTTACAAAGCAACCCAAATTTAATTCAATTAAAACCAGGGGTAGAAGCGCATTTGGATGCTATTGCTAAAGACATAGCTCAAAATTTCTCATCAGCAAAAACCTATGTAGTTTGTGGTAAGCAAGATAAACGTGAGATTGGGTATTTTGATTACTTAAAACAAAATCCGGAAATTAAAAGTCAAAAACTATTAAGCAATAGGATGGAGCTATTGCTCATTGACGGTAAAATTGGATCTCTAGATACCATTTCTTTAAAAAATGCCTACAATGAGGACATGCATCATGTTTACATTTTGCCTTATTGGGCAGATCATGCTTTTATATTGAAGTTTTTTCAGAATATGGGTCCTTTTATTGCAGAAAAGCCCAATATTACCATTTATGGTTTATCCCAATGGCTTTCTTTTCCTCAAATCACTATGGATATGTATGAGCGTTTTCGAATAAGACTTAGTGTTCATGGTTATTACGGTAGTGGTGATGAAAAGTTGATGGCGTTTAAAAAAATGTTTTTTGAATCGTATCAAACTATTCCGCTTGAGGATGCATATTATGGATACGAAGTGTTTAATCTAATTTTTTCTACCGTTGAAAAGTATCCTTTTACCAGGGAAACCTTTTTGAATACCACATTTAGCCCATTTAATTATGAATATTCTTTTCGTTCAGCATTGTCTGAAAAGCTCACGAATAGTTCCCTGAATGGTCTTGAAAATAGGAGTACTTCTATTATAGAGTTTAAAGGAGATCGCTTTCAAAAAGTTTCATTACATGATTGAAAATGAAGTTTTTTTATCCGTCAACCCTTGGACGGGCTCTCCCGTATTTGAAAAAAGTCATTTTAACTACGATGAGTGTTTGCGATTAATTACAGTCCAATATGATTTTTGGAACAATGAATGGAGACGTATTACACCAGATAAACGTGTCACTTGGCTAAGTACTATTCCCCTTAGACTGCAAAGCAATATGTCATTTTATGCAGAGGTGATCACACAGGAAACAGGTAAACCGGTGGATCAGGCTATAGCTGAAATACAAAAGTGCATACAATTGTGCGATTGGTATTTGGAGCATGGATGTTCTTTTCTGGAGCGTAAAGAAGTAGATTGTGCGTTACGTCCATCTTCAGTTGTATACCAGCCAACAGGAATCATATTAGGTATTATGCCTTGGAATTTTCCTTTTTGGCAGGTTTTTCGTTACGCTTTTTGTAACCTTTTGGCGGGCAATGTTGTGGCTTTAAAACCTGCGCCTTCCGTCGGTTGGTCAGGTTTATTACTGCAGCAACTTATGGGCGATTTTCCTGGTTTTCAGACCTATTTTTGTGACCATCATATGATACCTTCTTTGGTAGCCAGACCTGAAATTTCTGGTGTTACATTTACAGGTAGTGAATTGACGGGTCGAATGATTGCACAATTGTCAGGTCAGCATCTAAAAAAATGTGTTTTGGAATTAGGTGGATCGGATCCTGCCATTGTTACCGTTTCAGCTGATATAACTTTGGCCGCTGAAAGTTTGTTAGCTTCCAGGATAAATAACAATGGCCAAACATGTATAGCTTCCAAAAGATGGTTGGTTGATGCTAACATTAAGGACTCATTTTTGCAACAAGTGAGGGAGCAATCTCAAAAAATAATTTTTGGCGATCCCAATCATTCGGGTACCCAAATGAGCTGCATGATCAATAGGGTAGCTTTTGATCGCTTGCAAAATCAGGTTGATCGTGCCATTAAAGATAATAATATTTTGGAACGATTGTGTGATCCTGCAGATTTGCATCCATTATGTGCTTTACCCTCACTGATTCATGTAACCAATAATCCTTCTTCATGGTATTTTGAGGAATTTTTTGGTCCGGTAGCCATTTTTCAAGAGTTTTCTTCTATTGAAGAGGCCATAAAAATAGCCAATTCCACTCCGTATGGTCTTGGATCAACGGTATGGTCGTCTGATGTTTTAGAATTTGAGTTTTTGAGTAATCGTTTGGAATCTGGCAATGTTGCATGGAATCAAATCATGCGATCTGATCCATCTATTCCGTTTGGTGGTATTAAGAATTCAGGTTTTGGCAAAGAACTAGGAAAGGAGGGCATGTATGAATTTTTGAATGCAAAGTATATTCATTATTAACATGAATAACCGCAGGGAAAATAAACTTATAAAAACAGCTGGTCATCGTCAACCTGATTTTTCTATTTTGATGGAAAACGTTCACGATAATCACAATTTTGGTGCAGTGCTTAGGTCTGCGGATGCGGTTGGTGTATCTTCGGTTTATATGTTGCACCATGGTGAATTAGCCAATGATTCCAAGCCGTTTGTTTTAGGCAAAAGAAGTTCTATGGGTACCCGAAAATGGGTTGATGTTCATTTTTATAATGACTTTGATGCAACGATACAATACCTGAAGCAAAGATATTTTCGAATATTTGCGGCAGCTCCTCATGTTTCGGATGCAGTTTCCTTGTATGATCTTGATTTGACCCAGCCTTTTGTGTTTGCCATGGGCAATGAATCAGAAGGGTTGTCACAATCCATGATTGATGTCGCCGATAAAGTTTATTTCATACCTCAATATGGTATGGCAGATAGCTTGAATGTTTCTGTAGCAGCTGCTGTTTCTCTGTATGAAGCAATGCGTCAGCGCCAACTGGTGGGTTTTTATGATGCTGATTATCAACCTTGGAGTGAATATAGAAAAAAAATGGCTGAAAAATATTTGGGTCTGGGATGTAGCCACGAATATCCAAGAGATGTATTGCCCATTTACCCCAATGATTCAGATGTTTAGCCCCAATAATCAAACTAATATGCTAAAATATGGTAAGGATTCGTTTTTTAGATTTGCCTTCCTTGTTTAGGCATATTTTTTTTGCGTATATTTCGACTTTAATTGAAGCAGGTTTAATTGTTTTCCTATGAATAGAAAGCATTGTTTGTATTTAGTAGTTGCGTTGTTTTTGTTTAACCTTTATTATGCAGGAGCACAAAGCTTTCATTTTTCTCAATTTCAAATGGCTCCTCACATTTTAAATCCTGCACTTACAGGTAATTATGTTGGGACTATGCGAGTGGGATTATTGTATCGCAATCAGTGGTCGAGTTTTATGAGTGGTTACAGCTCACCTACTTTTTATTTGGATGGACCAGTTAAATTAGGCTACACTAAAAAAGATTGGTTGGGTGCGGGTGGAGTAGTCATTAGTGATAGGGCAGGGGCAGGTAGTCTAAGTACGGGTGGATTTTTATTTACTGGTGTTTATCATAAAGGTTTTGGCCGTAAAGTTCAGCATGTAATTTCTGTGGGATTGCAATACGGAGTAATGAGCAGACGAGTTCGAAATCCACAGGGATTAAACTTTTATGATGCTCTTGAAATTGGCCAGGGTCAGCAATCCAAAGACTTGCCTAATATTCAAAATGATAGTAGACCCAATAATAAAATGGTTTTCGGATTGACTTACACTTATAAATATGATGAAGTAGATAGGCTTCAATTCGGATTGTCGGCAGCTAATCTTTTCAGGAGGGGAAATAATGTTACCTTATTATCTGGTGGCGGCGGTTATGTTTTACAACCTCATTTTATAGGTTTTGCATCTATGGATCGAAAAATCACTGATGAGATTATTATTCGTCCATTTGCTCAATTTCAATTTACAGATCGATTTTTTGAAATGGTGGCTATGGGTAATGTAGGATATCGTATCAATAAGCAAGAGGATATGATTGTACATGCAGGTTTAGGATATAGATTTGGTGATTCAGGCATTATTTCCGCAGGGATGGACTATAAAACGGTTAGAGTAGGGGTTGCCTACGATATCAATCTCTCTACATTAGGCGCTGCAAATAGTTTTGAGTTAGGTATTTCCTACATCATAAAAATTATCAAAAAGCCTAAAGTCAGACCGGTTATTTTTTGTCCAAGACTTTAATCCCTGCATTTACATTTGTGATGATTATAATTACAGCGATGAAGAAATTATTTTTTGTAGTGTTAATGATTACCATTTTTGGAAGACTAAATGGGCAACCCGTAAGTGGATACACTTATGCTATAATGTTGGAAACAGCGGATAAATGTCTTGAGAAAGGTGATTATTACAATGCGCTTGAATGGTTTGAAAAAGCTTACGAGGAGCAACGTAGTTATGAGTTGGCTTACACCATAGGCCACATAAATAAGATACTTCGCGATTATCAAAAGGCTGAAACTTGGTTTGGTAGGTTGGCAAAAAATCGCAAATCGTCTAAAGAATTTCCTGAAGCCTTGTTTTATACTGGTTTGATGCAAAAGCAAAACGGTAAATATGTTGAGGCACTGGCAACCCTCAATGACTTTAGGAAATCTACAGATAATGATAGTCTTAAAAAGCGTGCACTTCTCGAGATTTCCGGCATTCTGGATATGAAGGATCTTCAACCATACAAGGCAGTTGCTGTTCAGCCATTGGACAGTATTAATGTTAAATATAGTGATGGAGGGCCTGCGATGTACAATAGACTCGAGCTTTACTACCACACTTATGGGGTGGATTCCATTATATATACTGATGCAGAGGATTTGGACTACGAATCTAAAATAGTTCGTTCTTCTTATGGGGATAAAGGCAGTTGGTCTAAAGGAGAGCCCCTTGGGATCCAAATCAACAGGATTGGTTATCATACGGGAAATCCTACTTTTTCAAAAGATAGGCAGCGGATGTATTTTACCAGGTCCTTATTTAAAGGCAATCAGATGACCCAAAGTGTCATTTATGTATCTAAAAAAGAAGGAAATGAATGGGGGGCGGCAGTAGAGGTACTAGGGGGTATTAATTTCCCAGGTGCTATAGCCACACATCCTGCTATTGGTGAACTTTATGGCAGGGAAGTTTTATTCTTTATAAGTAACAAAGAAGGTGGAGCAGGGGGCTTTGATATTTACTACGCTACCATTTTAAATGATGAACAAGTCGAAGAACCCGTTAATCTGGAAACCATTAATACACCTTATGATGAATTAACCCCACATTATCGAGATGGCACTTTGTTTTTTGCCTCTGAGGGTTTGCCTGGTATGGGTGGCTTAGATATGTTTTTTGCTGATTGGAATGGTTCTTCATGGACTAAGCCGCGTAATATGGGCAATGGTTTTAATAGTCCCGCCGACGACCTATATCTACAGCTGGATGCTTCAGGAGAAAATGGTTTTTTGGTTTCTAACAGAATCGGAGGTAAATTTCTCAAAAGTAAAACTTGTTGTGACGATATTTATGGCATACAGCCGGCGAGCATTCCCATCAATCTTTTGGCGACCATTGGCGAAAAGAGAGGCGGTATAAGAGGCAGTAATATTAAAATTTTTGAAAAGTCAGGGGAGAGTCTTGTTGAAGTAGCTAACGTAAAGAACGTGGAAAACAATAAGTTTGACATACCCCTTAAGGCAGACAAATCTTATATAATTGTAGCTGAACACCCTCGCTATGCTTCAGACACATTTACCCTTAACACGGTTGGAGTTACATCTCCCAAGACCTATGAAAAAAAGTTTGTCCTTACCTATAAGCCTGTTGAACCCGAAGTTGAAATTATTACTATAAATGAGCCAATCCGTCTCAACAATATTTACTTCGATTATAATGATGATAAAATATTGAAAGATGCTGAACAGGATTTAATGAAAATTTACGGGTTGATGATTGATTATCCAGACATGGTAATTGAATTGTCTTCCCATACAGATGCGCGTGGTAGTGATGCATACAATTTGAAATTGTCTCAGCGTAGAGCCGAATCTACAAAGCGTTTTTTGGTAAACAAGGGCATTGAAGCTAAGCGTATTCAGGCGGTAGGATACGGTGAGACTCAAATATTAAATCAATGTTTAAATGATATTACTTGTTCAGAGGAGGATCATCAATATAACCGAAGATCAGAGTTCAAAATAATTCAAGGTCCCGAAATCATTCAGATTAAAAAAGAGGTGGTTAAGTCTCCTGAACAAATAGAAAAAGCTCGTGCAGAACAAGTTCAAAAAGAGCGTGAGGCTGCCCGTAAGCCCAAAATAGAATTTGATAGTCCATCAGCCAATTTTGGCAGGATAAAGAAAGGTGAGAAAAAAACGCACATGTATACGTTTAAAAATACGGGTGATGCAGACTTAATAATAGAAATGGTGTCTGGATGTGAATGTTCTACATTCGATTGGCCAAGACGTCCTATTAAACCAGGTCAAAAAAGCGAAATTAAATTGATCTATGATAGCAAAGATGAGTCTGGCGTTCAAGATAAAACCTTGGATGTGATTCATAATGGCACACCTCCAGTAAGCACACTTAAGTTTAAAGTTAATGTCATTGAATAATGCTACCATCTGACCAGTTATGTTCTTTGCTATTATTTATTTTGTTAATATTTAGTTAAATGATAGCCGGCTTAGGTGCATTTAAAATAATTTGGTATATTTGCCCTGTACTTATTAATCAACGAACACAAATTTTATATTATCGACTAAAATTCTACATGTAAACACCCTTTTTTCTTAACCTCTTAAATGTGTTTTACTATGCAGAATTTATCGTTGACGGATCATGAGTTGATCCAAGGGTACCTAGCTGGCGACCAAAGATTTTTTGAAGTTTTACTTCGCCGCCACAAGAACAAGATTTACTCCACCATCTATCTGTTTGTTAAAGATCAAGCATTAGCGGAAGACATTTTCCAGGATGTTTTTATCAAAATTGTTGATACCCTGAAAAAAGGTAAATACAATCATGAAGGTAAGTTCTTACAGTGGGCTTTACGCATTGCATACAATATGTGTGTAGATCATTTTAGAAGGTCTAAAAGAAGACCTCATGTTACCCCTACTGATACATTTGATGTAATGGACATTGTTCGATCTCCTGAATTGAATATGGAGCAAATGATCATGCAAAGTCAAACACACACGCGTTTGAAAGCCCTTATTGAAATGTTACCACCAGAGCAACGCGAAGTTGTAATCCTTCGTCATTTTGCTGATCTTTCCTTTAAAGAAATAGCTACGCTTACTCAAGTAAGTATAAATACGGCTTTAGGAAGGATGCGTTACGCCCTAATTAATATTCGTAAGTTAATTGAAGAGAAGGAACTGGTATTACAATAACAGAATGTTAAAGCCCTGAACTTATTTCAGGGCTTTAACATTATTTCCTATTCAGTACAATCGCCTTATACTTAAGTAAAACTTTGGAAGAAAAAAGCCTATTTTTTCTTGGCTTGTGGTATATACTCGGCTCCTTCAATATTTAATTCTTTCGAGAGTTGCGCCATTTTTTCTAAACTTATCTGACCATAAAATCCTGTAATTTGAATCAGGTTATTTTGTTGAATAATCATGATTAATTCAGCATCAGATTTGTTTTCATTCTTTAGGTACATGCTTATACGATCGTTGGTTTTCTTTACGAAAAGTACATTTTCATAACCTTTGGATTCAAATATTTGCGTAAAAGCATCAAAGTGTTTTTTACCATCTTTTTTGCTGTGCAGCTGACGCATTCCTTTGATTGCCTTTAAAGATTCTTTCACTCCAGGCGTTAAGTCGCTTGCGTCACTTTTCAAAATAGCAGAAAACATCCTATTGCTGACATAGGTATGTTCAAATTCGTCTTCTTGGATATATTTGTCCAAATAACGGGCTATTCCATCTTCCTGCGAAAATAAATTGATTGAGCTGATTATTGCGAATGAAAAAATAAAGTATTTCATATAGATTGTAATTTATAAAATCTGATTATTGGGATATATGTTGCATGTCTTCTATTTGTTCTATTCCTGATATAACTATAACATTACCTTGATCAATTTGGTCCTCAAACTCCTTTATGGCCGTTTTAATTGCCATCAAAGCTTGTTCTGGTGACTGGTAGGTATCTTTGTAGAGCCATTGCTTGGAGCGATATGTTTGATAATATGATACTACTAAACCCATTACTACTATGGTTAAAGATATGGCTGCAATATTTCTCCATTGGGTAATAAACACGGGCAATATCCAGTTTTTTTTCCGGCTTATATTGTCCAGCTTGTTTGAGAGTTGTGGTGATGCACATACGGAGCGGTATGCGTGTTGCATTTTGAAATATGCCACGGTATATTCATCATCAATCTTTCCATTTTCAATTAAATGAAGTATTGTTCTCTCTTCTTCGGGAGAAGATTCGGCGGACCAGAATTTTTCCACCAGCATTTTTATATTATCTTGATCTGCATCCATATCAACGTGTGTTCATCATTTTCAATCTCAAATACTGTCTCGCTCTAAACAGGTACACTTTTACCTGATTTACCGGTATTTCTAATGTTTCAGCAATTTCCTGATAGCTCAATCCTTCAAAATCGCGAAGCATTAAAACCTCTCTTTGGTTTGGCGGAAGATCTTTTATCCATTTTTGAATCATCTGTAAGGTATCTGACCACTCCGTAGTTTGAACAGGAGAGGGATCACTTACATGCATATGGATGGCGCTACTGATATCTTGGTTTTTAAAGTGTTTTAACCTTGTTTTATCTATGGCTAAGTTTTTAGCCATTCTGATACAGTACGCATCCAGATTTTCAATGCTGGAAAGTATCTCTCTCTTTTCCCATACCTTTATAAATACTTCTTGTACCACGTCCTCTGCCAATTCATCATTTTTCACAATATCCAACGCCAATCTAAACATCCGGTCCTTTAGCCGTTGTACTAAATTGGCAAAAATCCGTTGGTCCATCTCTTTTGTGACGTATTTGTGAATGAAATGTTACTAACACGCCACAAATAAATAATTTTTTTGATGTATTTTATGGAAATTTGTGCGATATTATTCTTCGATTTTCGTTTTGGATGAAGGTTGTTTTTGTATTATGATCAAAAAATTGGACAAATTAGTCTTTACAAGCATGTTGCCACCTTTTGTGGCTTCCTTCTTTATTGCACTATTTGTTCTTATGATGCAATTCTTATGGTTGTGGATTGATGATATCATTGGAAAGGGAATCGATGTTTTGGTAATTCTGGAGCTCTTAGGTTATCTTTTAGTACATCTAATACCACTTAGTATACCTATCGCCGTTTTAATTTCAAGCGTAATGGTTTTTGGTAATTTGGCTGAATCCCATGAATTGTCTTCCTTTAAATCTGCAGGTGTTTCACTTCTTCGCATAAAGCGCAGCGCGCTGATATTTGGTTTATTTTGTAGCGTTTTTGCGTTTATCAGCGCAGACTATTTTGTTCCTGTTGCTACCCTCAAATATCGTACCCGTTTGTTTGATATAAAAAAACAAAAACCTGCCCTTAATATTTCACCGGGTATTTTTAATTACGATTTTCAGGGTTATACTATTTATGTTAGAGAAAAAGGAAAAAATAATCGGGATCTTAAAGGAGTCCTTATATATGATTATTCGTCTTCCAGTCCATTTATGGTCAATATGATTGCTGCAAAAAAGGGTGAAATGTATCCAGCAATAAATAATCGATATTTGGAAATGAAATTGTATGATGGTTTTCAAATGCAGGAATTGAGTTCTCCGAGTACTGAGTCTGGTCAGGAAAATGTATCCTTTATCCGTTCCTCTTTTGATGTATACACCAAGCGTTTTGACTTGAGTGAATTTGAGATAAGCAGAAGTGAGGAAGGACTTTTTGAATCCCATCAAGATATGATGAATGCAAATGCGTTACAATTAATGGAAGATTCTATCCGTCAGGAACGGTTGCTTTATCAGGAGAATGTGCTCAAAGAGTATAAAAGGGAATTTAGATATACTTTGGATTCAATTAGAAACAAGGATTCTTCTTTGGTTAATAATGTTACCAATCTTGCTTCAAGTCAGGAACTTTTAGACTTATTGTATATAGTTCCACTCCCGGAAGCTTCTGGGAATGAATTTTTAGATCGGTTTAATAGTACGGATCGACGAAAGTTATTAAATTTTACGAATGTTAAAATTTTGGATGCGAGAACCAGAAGTCAGATTGCTGCAGGCAGTGATAAGGTAGCGCTGGAAAGCATAGCTCGTAATCAGTATAGCCGACACACTAAGTACAGTAATGCTATTATTTGCTTGGTTTTTATGATTATAGGTGCTTCATTGGGGGCCATAGTTAGAAAAGGCGGTTATGGTTATCCCTTATTGATTTCTATTATTTTCTTTATGATTTTTATTTCATTAAATACGGCCTATAAAAAACTTGCAGAAACATTGCATACCGACGCAATTTTAGCTGCTTGGGCTCCGGTTATTTGGTTGTCACCAATTGCAATTTTAGTGTTATATATGGCACAGTTTGACATTAGATTTTCTTTAATGCCTGCTATTAAATCGCTTTTAGGTGTTTTTAAAAGTAAGAAAATGATATCATGACGAATTCGATATCCTTTTACAGTTTGATTAAAAATAATCCAGTACTATTTACTTGGTACGCTATAATAATTCTTTTTTTAAGCGTTGGAATTTGGCAATTTGATCAAATAGATTTGCTGGTATTTTTCAACCCCATACGAGAGGGTTTTTGGATTCCCTTTTTTGAATATTCAACTCTTTTAGGCGAACCCATTGTGTTTGTTATAATTTTTTTTGTTCTTGTTTTTATAAAATATAGATGGGCATTGATGGTGCCGATCTGTGGTCTTAGTACTATGCTAATTTCTTTTATTCTTAAATCCATATTTAGCCATCCAAGGCCTTTTTATGTTTTAAAAACAAATAATTGGCTTGAAAAAATTCGGATACTAGATGGTGTGGTAACCTATGAAGGATTCACAAGCTTCCCTTCTGGTCATACGTTTGCCGCTTTTAGCATATTCACGATT
>CAYUZA010000024.1:19781-21442 GCA_964449535.1 uncultured Saprospiraceae bacterium | reverse complement strand
TCGTCACTGTACAATTCACACTGTTGCCAAACGCATCCGATGCCGTCCATACCACTACCGTCGTGCCTATTGGGAATGTCGCTCCTTCCAAACTCGTAGGTACAGCCCATCCACCGTAATTGTGAGAATACGTAACACCATCACAATTGTCCGTAACAGATGTTGGATCAAATTCAGTGCCCGCTATATATCCACACTCATCCATTGTATTGTTCCTCGAAAACGGCGATACCGTAGCGCATGTAATTACCGGTGGCTCATTGTCAATTATTTCAACTAATTGTGTACAAGAATAAACATCTTCATTCACATCTTCTACTTCCCAAATAACCTGACTGAATCCAGGTTGAAATTGATATTCTAACTGTGTCACTTGAAAAGGACCAGAGATACTATTATCAGGGTTCATTACAAAATATCTAAGTGTTGCTGACTCACACTCGGAATTAATAGTAGGTGTAGTAAGTGTAATCTCAGCGAAACAATCTCCTGGATCCATACCATAATTAAGTATATCGGCAGCACATGTTATTTCACATGGATTCAGCACATTAATTATTACTAACGATGAATCACAAAGTGTATCATATGGAGAAGCTAAGCAAACGGAATACAAGAAAGTAACCTCACCAATAAATCCAACAGATGGAGTGAAAATAAATGAACCATTTGGCGCAAGAACAACACTACCTGAACCTGAAGGCAATGGTGTAGTTATTTGATTGAAACCGGATCCAGCAGGATAAGTGTCATTTGTGCTGACATTTGCTGTGATTGGTGTGTTATAAGGGGTTGTATAGGTATCAGTTACTGAATTAGGACCAATAACTACAGTGACAGTAGCCGTTTCTGATGGATTGAAACTTACAGTATAAGCAAAGTCAAAGATTCCTGTGAAGACATTTTGAGTAGGTATAAATACAAAAGAACCATCACTTTGAAAACTAAGTGAACCTACTCCTTGTGGTGGCTGTCTATGAATTGCAAAGGTAGAAATACCAGGAGGGTAAACGTCATTATCAGCAACTGTACCCGTTACGGTATTATTAAATCGCTTTATATACAAGTCGTTGACCGCATTAGGACCTACTACAATAGTGACAGTTGCTGGGTCACACATGGTTTGGTAAGGAGATGCTAAGCAAACCTCATAATTAAAACTCACGGAACCTGAAAATCCAACCGGTGGCGTATACGTAAATGACCCATTACTTGAAAATACCACACAACCCGAAGAAGGCGAAGTCAACTGGCTGAAAGTTGCGCCCGAAGCAAATTCATCATTTACATTTACATTAGCCGTAATTGGCGTTATATATGCTGTTTGGTAATTGTCATTATCCGCATTTGGACCAATTACAATTGTAACTGTTGCAGGATCGCAAACCGTGGCATTTGGGGTTGGTAGACAAACTTCATAAGTAAACGTAGTTATTCCTGAAAATCCTGGAGTTGGAATAAAAGTAAAACTGCCATTAGCGTTAAAGGATAACGTACCATTACTTCCTGAGTTGTCTGATATTATTGCAAAAGTAGATCCAACAGGATAGATATCGTTTGTTGCAACTGTATTTGTAACCGTTACATTATGCAGGGCTGTAAACAGATCATCAACCGCATCCGGACCCACAACTATAGTCACCACTGCAGGATCGCACAAT
>CAYUZA010000024.1:0-19681 GCA_964449535.1 uncultured Saprospiraceae bacterium | reverse complement strand
CATACTCATCATTCGTATTCACATTAGCAGTCACGGCCGTATTATGGGCTGTCGTGTAGCTATCATCAACCGCATCCGGACCCACAACTATAGTCACCACTGCAGGATCGCACAATGTCTGATTAGGCGATGGCAAACATACTTCATAACTAAATGTCACTGTGCCACTAAACCCGCTCGTAGGTGTATATGTAAATGAACCATTTGAGGAAAATATCACCGTTCCACTAGCTGGTGAAGTCAACTGATTAAATGTGCTATTCGCTGGATATTCATCATTCACATTAACATTCGATGTCACAGGGGTATTATATGTAGTTGTGTAACTATCATCATCCGCATTTGGACCAACCGCTATCGTCACCGTGGCATTGTCACAGGTACTCGTATTTGGCGATGGTAGACAAACACTATAGGTAAATGTAACCACTCCAGAAAATCCATTCACAGGCGTATATGTAAATGATCCGTCATTATTAAATACTAAGGTTCCACTAGCTGGATCTGTCAGTTTACTAAACGTAGATCCTACCGCATACTCATCATTCGTATTCACATTAGCAGTCACGGCCGTATTATGGGCTGTCGTATAGCTATCATCAACCGCTTCAGGAGCAACGACAATGGTTATTACCGCGTCATCGCAGTTGGTCGGATTTGCATCCTCACATATACGGTAATCTACCATATATTGACCAGGCATGGTACCTGGAGGCACATTTACAGCCCCAAAGCCATCTATTGTAAGTCCAGAAATACCTCCATTATTAATTACACTAATGGTCACATCATCATAATCTACGGCCACTCCATTCAACTTATCATTAGTAAGGGCATTTCCAGCGACACCACCATTGATACTGCTTATAGGGTTACTGCTAAAGTCATCATTTATTGCATCGATTACGCTTGCTGTAACAGAATCTGTATTATTACTGCTGTCATCATCCGTTTCATTTCCGGAAATAGTAGCCACATTTGTATATGAGCCTGAACTGTTGACTGAGGCGGTAATGGTCCTTGTCACCGTAGATCCAGAAGCAAGATTCCCGATAGTCCAAGTACCAGAAACAGCGTTATAAGTTCCATATCCCGTGGATGATGTGTATGTAAATCCGGAAGGCAACAGATCTGCTACTATTACTCCGGTTGCATTTGATGGTCCATTATTGGTAGCAAGAAGTGTAAAAGTTACCGTTTGACCTACAGAAGGAAAAATATCGTCCATGCTCTTATCGATAGCTAAATCTGCAGAGATAGGGAATATCACAGGAGTTGGAACGTTATTGTCACTAGGATCTCCATTACTATCCGGATCTGGATTAAGACCATCCTGTGAAAAATCACTGGTAGGCGCTCCCGAAGGACCTTCTCCACTTGCTGTTGCCGTGTTGTTTTGAATAGCTATATTGGACGGTGTGACCCTAAAAGTAACTCTAAGTGTATCCGATTCGCCTACAGCAAGGCATTGACCTGAAAGAATCAAATTGCTGGCTGAAGTTCCATCCCAGGAACCATTGGCAATCAATATATTACCATCAGTAACGCTAAAATTAGTGATAGGCGCAAATGGGGCACCAAATTGGCCTACAATATCATCTAAAACCACTAAATCACACAGTTGTACGTCACCATAATTTTGAACTTTAATACGAAGTGCAACATCAAATTTTTGAGGACTTGAACCTACTACTTCATCCACAGAAATCACACTTTTCGCAATACCTATCAATGGATTCTCGAATAATGTAAGTGGAGTTGGTACATTGTCTTCCTGTGGATCTCCGCTTGTAGGTGCCACATCGGTTCCATCTTGTGAGTTGTCTACCACTACCCTTGCTGCCGGACTTTCTCCAACCACTATAGCCGTATTTTCGAAAGGTCCCCCACTGCTGAGTGTACTTACTGTAAAAATAACCCGAAACACTGCAAAATTATTTACCAATAGACTTCCAGTACCATTAAATATAGCAATATCAGAAATACCGTTGTATGATCCATTTAATGTAAGAGTTGTCCCAGCTGGCTGGGTTACCATAGCAGCAGAAACTGCTGAAATTGTTGTCGGTAAAGGAAATAAAGACCTCAAATCTTCAAAAACCTGAATATCTGATAATGAAACATCTCCTTTATTTTCTATTTTAAATTCATATGTAACTGTATAGCTACCGCCACCATTATCCACGGGTGTACCTATTACCCGCTTAGCTATTCCAATAGATGGATTCTCAGTAAATGTGATTGGGGTTGGTACGCTGTTATTGCCTGGATTGCCATCGCTATCCGGATCAGCTACTAAACCATCTTGTGAAGTGTCACTGACTGATGCACCTGCAGGAGAAATACCGCTGGCTACAGCTGAATTGCTATATTCACCCAAATTACTGCCAGGTGTAACTCTTACTTGCAAAGTAATGGAACCCGTAGCCTGATAAGCCAGGGTGCTAGATGCACTCACCAGTAAGTTTTTGTCAGCACCGCCATTAAATCCACTATTAGCAGACAAACCACCACTAGCCGTTACAGAAAGTACTGCAAATGCAGATGCTCCATTAAAGGTCAAAGCCAAATCATCTACCACTTGAACAGTGCTAAGAGATATATTCCCCGTATTAATCACCTGAAAAGCATATGTTACATCATATGTACCATCTCCATTATTGACCGTACTGCTTATTCTTTTGGTAAGAGCGATACTTGGATTTTCGGTAAATGAAACCGGGGTAGGATCACTCCAGTTATTAGGATCTGTATTATCTGGATTTGGATCAGTACCATTATGTGAAGTATCAGTTACAGAAGTATTAAAAGGACTTGAAGCCGAAGCACTCGCTGTATTATTATAGGCACCCAAGCCCCCAGGTGTAACTGTAATATTTAAAGATATTGTCATACTCCCCCCGACAGCTAATGTACCCAAACCGTTCAACAAATTAGTATTCGAAGTTCCATTAAATGAGCCATTTACGGTGTGTCCACCTGTGGCCGTTAGGGTATTTACAACAATATTCGTAGTACCAAAAGTAATTTGAAGATTATCGGTCACTTGTAAATTGCTTAATATTACGTCGCCCAGATTTTTAACTACAAAATCATAGGTAAGGGTATAGGAACCATTGTTGTTGTTTATGGGAGTACCTGTAAGCCTTTTTGCTAATCCTATTGACGGATTCTCACTAAAGCTTATAGGTGTTGGATCGTTTTCTCCTGATTCATTTGCATTTCCATCATTGTCATTATCCACTACTGAACCATTGTGTGATGTATCGGTAACAGATGCTCCTCCTAGACTGGTTCCAGAGGCAGTTGCGCTGTTGTTAAAAGGTCCTGTACCACTTGGAAATATCGTAAAACTAACATCTACTACACCAAAATCACCTACAGCCAAAGTATTGGTACCAGTAAGTAAATTGGTGTTTGGACTCATTGTATAGCCACCATTAAATGCAGAATTAGCAGACAAGCTCGCACTGCTCACGGAGATATTGCTTAATAATGCACCAGCCCCAAATGTAGTAACCAAATTATCCGTTATCTGAATATTATTCAGAGTCACATCTCCTATGTTTTGTACTACAAGCCTAAAGGACATGTTATATGATCCATCGCCAATAGGTGTAGGTCCACTGGTCAGCGCCTTGGCCAAACCAATTACTGGATTTTCTATAAAAGTAACTGGTGTAGGTGTACTATTATTCCCTGGACCGTCGCTCTCTGGATCTACATTTGATCCATTTGTAGATGTATCCGTAACAGTACGACCACTACTGTCTGTACCAGAAGCAGCAACACTATTATTATAAACCCCCAAGGTAGTACCTGGCACCACATTGACCACCAATTGTATGAATCCAGATTGACCAGCAAGAAGACTGTCTTTTAGACTCGTATTTATAAGGTTATTGCTAAAATTTCCATCATAAGAAGTATTCAAATCAAAATCTGATGAGGTTTCAGATACTGTCGTAAATGAAGTTGCCCCTGTAAAAGTTAGTGCTAAATTATCTGACGCTTGAATGTCTCTTAAAGTGACATTACCCTTATTTTCCAGTTTAATGGAATAGGTAACAGTATATGTTCCATTGCCATTGGAAGTAGGCGTACCCACCACCTCTTTTGCCGCACCTAGGCAAGCGTTCTTTATGGTGACCGCTCCATTTAATATACAGCCACTATTATCTGTAATCGTGTAGGCATAGACACCGGGCACTAAACCTGTAATCGGTGAACCACTACCAAAGACCCCCCAGCTGATGCTGTAGGGACTCGACCCTCCGCTCACAGCCAACGTAATCTCCCCATCAGCTGCCCCACAGTTTGCATTGAGCACAGTAGCTGTGGCAGTAAGGGCAGAAGGAGCTATGATGGTCTGAGATGTTGTAGCGCTGCATCCATTGGCGTCGGTTACGGTCAGTGTATATGTACCCCCAGACAAGTCATTGATATCTTCGGTAGTAGATCCATTGCTCCATTGAAAAGTATAAGGCAATGTACCACCCAATGGCGTTGAATTGATACTACCATTATTCAACCCTGCGCAGGTGACATCTGTTTTGGTAGATGTGACTGATATCGCTAAAGCGGGCTGTTTTATTTCAATCGAGGTGGATATAGACTGAGGGGTTGGTGTAGTAACATCCGTAATGGTTACTTGATATACACCTAAATCAAGCATCGTAAGATCTTGCGTTGAATAAGGAGTATTTGAAGGAGGTGGACCTACCCAACTATAAGTATATGGTTTCGTGCCTCCTACCACCTCAAGGTCTATGGTACCTGTAGGAATTCCAACACATTCAATATCTGTCTTGGACAGGTAACTTACAATAAGTGGCGCTCCTGGATTATCCACTGTAAATTTAGCAGATAAACTACAGCCATTGGCATCTACAACCGTAACCACATAAGTGCCATATCCAAGGCCACTAAGATCTTCTGTAAATTGGAAATTACTCCAGTTATAGGTATAAGGTAGGGTACCACCCGTCACTGATATATCAATTGTACCATTATTATTTGTTGGCCAGGTGCCTGCATCGCTCACTGTACCTGTTATAGCTATGGAGCCTGAAGGTTCGAGCAGGGTTGATGATGCAGTGGCCGTGCAACCATAAGTGTCAGTAATGGTAACCGTATAAGTACCCGCATTTAATTGAGCAAGATCTTCTATAGATGCAGAGTACCCATTTGGACCAGACCAATTGTAAGTATAAGGCGCTATGGCATTGGTCACTGAAAGATTGATAGCCCCAGTACTCTCACCATAGCATAATATGTGAGTGGGTACCAATGAAATAGTGGGATCAGAAATAATTATATCCAGACAGTATGGAACACTATTGCCACAATCATTCACAGCAGATACACAAATACCATCGTTGTAAAACCCACCTGATACGCCTGTCCAATTAATTTCAACCGTATTTGAAGTAGTAGTGTATATACCGTTTGAAAAGGAAGTGAATACTGCCATAGTTGCACCAGCTGGGAGCGTCCACTCATAAGTATCAGCATCCGAAACTATGGGCACGGTTACTTCTGACATAGTTTCTGTCCGGCAAATCCCAATTGCATCCAGTACAGAAATGGTAACTGTGGTTGAGCTGCATCTCGGTCCTGCATGACATCCTACAACGCATACCTCATAACTAAATACATCTGTACCTGTATATCCTGCAAATGGGGTATAGGTAATGGTTTTGTCCGCATTGATAACAACACTTCCATAAGAAGCCGCAGTTAACAAAGTCGGTGCCTGAAACTGACCATCCGGATTCAAGTCGTTAGACAATACGGCAACTGTAACTGGATTGCCACCGACAGATGTACCCGTATCAGATACCGCAGTTGGATTATCAGCTACCGTAGAATATTGCACAGCAACAGCAGCAGTGGCGGTTAGGCCCGTGGATGTTTCTGTCACCACATAGGTAAAAGTCACCAAGTCATTTTCTAGCATGGCTACTCCTCCTGCCGGATCAAAGGAAATGGTACCCGAAGTCACTGTAGCAGAACCTTTGGAAGGCTGCGCAGGAATAGATATATTATAGCCCGATTGTCCGGACAAAAAGCAACCAGGACACCCCAGATTTTCATCATAATCATTGGATAAAACATCCAGAGAAGTGATCGCATTGATACAAAATGAATCATTAATAGCCACCGGAGCAACATCAACCAAAAAGTCCTGCTCAGCAGTTATCGTTGGTAAGGGACCGGGCAAGGCTCCTGAAACCTGAGCATTATTTGTTACTAAACCAAAATCACAATTGCTCTCTATACGAAAATATGTTTTAATTGTTTTGGTTGCCCCACTGGCTAGAGGAGCCAGATCGGTCCAGAACAGAGAATCGTTCAATATAATATTCGGAGCCACATCTGCCCCTACGTATTTAAGACATGCGGGGTCGAAATAATCTTTTAAAGGCAAAAAAGTAATATCGCCCGCACTAATCTTGGTAATTTTTATCTCAAATTCCAAGGTATCGCCTACCATACGGGGTACATTGTTGCGTGAGGCACTCGAAAATGTTTTAGTTACTGTATAATCATTATTTAAAGTAAAACTAATTGACAAAGAATCTGCAACCGTCTCTTCAGTACCCTCGTGACCCTTGGACTCTAACGTGTATACACCCGCCAGTCCCGTAGTATTCCATGCATATTCATAAGTTTTTTCGCATGTGGTACTTGTCACTTGGGTACCTACAGCTTTTAGGTCATACGAAGAGGGTCCCGTAATAGTGATGGAATCTCGATTAATATCATAAGCACCAAAAGGATCCGTAATCTCGGATCTTATGTAATAGGTGGGGCCCGGTGGAGCCGAAAATAACTGGACACCACCTGGGTAGGCAGCATCATATACGTGCAATAAATTTACCTCAATATAAGTAGTGGTGGGCAGACTAAACTGTGAAGGTTTAGCAGCACTGCCGTAATCTACTCGAAAATCAGTATTGGCCTCATCATTTTGTATAAAAAACGAAAGCGCCTCCCCAGAGGCTATGGTTATATCTGCAGGTATCGTACCTGTCCAGGTAAGTGTACCAGCACCTGAATCATAAACAGGTGAAGTACTAGTAAAAAATGTCTGACTAGCATTGGCATATCCCAACTCAAGTCGCACCGCAGGAGTAGCAGACAATGAGCCACTAACCACACTGACATAAGCTGTAGCAGAGATGGTCTGTCCCCCTGATACAATAAAAGGGGAGCAAAAAGCTGGTGTCATATTAAATATGGCATCGTCATTGTTAAAACCTTTGATGGCAACGCCTACACCTGCCCAATTAGAACTATTACCTCCTGTCCACCCCATACTGGTGGTTGGGGTACCTGCTGTTTTGTAGCTCGATGCTACCTTTACACTATTAGTACCATCGTTAAAAATTACATTTTGAGGAGGGGTACTGCTTACTGCCGAAGGAGCATTGGGCGAAGTAGTAGCAATTACGTCAAATGTAATGTCACCAATGGTCGAAGAAATATTTTGATTAAAACTACCAATACCAGAGGCAGTTGATTGACTTAGAATACCGAACGGATCCGTTTGGTCAACTTCGATAAAGTTAGCTACTCCCACTGCTGCCTCCATAGTACCCGTCCAGTTGACTGCAAGAGCTCCGGAGGTGACTACATCCGGCTGTAAAATATACCAGATTTCGGCTTTTACGGCAGTACCATTGGCTACATCACCTAACTTTGTTAATGCATCACCATTGAATGTGACACTAGTTACCGTACTGGCTGGTTTAGAACCAATACCGACAATTAGAAGTCTATTATTTCCAGAGGCTACTGTATAAGTAGTGCTGATACCATTACTTGTTCCATTATTCCCGGATTTGAATGTCGCAGACGCGACGAAGGAAGCAGTATTTTTATAAAGAATCGCCGTCTGTTGGGTAGTACCCGTAGGTTGTGTTCGATTCAAATCCTGCGAGCTGCCCGGATTTTGGAGGTAAAGCTGTTTCTGCTCGACACTTTGGCCTAAAGCAGGAATAGCACTCACGATGATGAGTGCTGCGCAAACTGAAAATTGGATAGCTGGGTAAAATAGCTTCATACAGCTGGTTTTTATAGGGTATCGTAGATATATATTCATGGGATATTCGGAACTTATTAATCAACGGAAATTTGAACAGGAGAGTCCGGAATTCGATTACATACAACTTCTACACATATAGGACTACTCAAACATGTATTTATCCGGACTTGAACACAAACGGGTCCGCCTTGTGTAGTGGAATATTTAACGTTGATGGTATTTCCATATGGAGGAGATGCCAGAGTTGGTGGCATACCGGGATTCCAAATAGCCGATCCCGGAGGTATAGACCACACAAATTCGTTCTGTCCAAGCGTAGGAGTAGTAATGGTATAAATGGAACTTGCCGTATATACAATAAACTCTTCATCCACACATACAGGTGGGTTTAATAACGCAGTAGGAGTATTAGGCGTACAATCCGAATCTAAACAATCGGTCAGCCCATCACCGTCATTGTCTATACCATCATTGCATACTTCGGGTTCATATATAAAAATGGAACTGGTAAACGTGCATGAATTGGCATCAGTGATAGTGAGCGTATAAAGACCGTAATCCAAACTACTCAAATTGGTATCCGTAGAAGTAAAGCTATGAGGTCCAGTCCACTGATAGGTAAAACCGGGTGTGCCACCTGTTGGGCCACTAAGGGTAATGGTTCCAGTACCAAGGATTGGATCACTATTCGTATCGTCTGTTTTACTGAGCGTTGCTGCGATTGCTGCTGGTTGAGTGACCGTGTACATAGCTGTTATTGTACAAGCGTTGGCATCCGTAACTGTGACGATATATGCACCTGCGGCAACATTACTGAGGGTGGCTAGTGTATTGCCAGTAGACCATGCATAGGTAAATGGCGATGACCCACCAGCGACTGCTACCGCAATAATCCCATTAGTCAACCCATTACAAGTCACATCTGTAATGGAAGAGGTTAAGGTCATTGGAGTAGCGGCGGTAACCGTTGCAGTAGCCGTAATAGAACAGCCCACCGCATCTGTTACGGTAACGGTATAAGAACCAGCTGGCACTCCGTTCAGATTTTGGGTACTGCTGGCGTTGCTCCAAGAATACGTAAAGGGTAATGTACCACCTACTGTAACTAGAGTCACTTCACCAGAGGTGGGTGTACAAGCCACATTGCCGGTAGCTGTGGCTGAGGTAAATGGGGGCTGACCACTCACCCTTGTAACTACTGCATTAGACAGTGGTAAAACACATCCTGTAGGCAAAGTGGCTTGAAGTGTATAGGTACCAGGTCGGTCTACAGTGATGGTAGCCGTATTAGCTCCACTTATGATATTACCATCGATGGTAGTCCAACTGTAAGTCAGGTCAGGCCTTGCCGGCGTCGCAGACACGGTAGTCGTAGTATTTAGGCATGAAAGAGTGCCCGCGGTAGTCGCGACCACACCAGGTTTACCCCAGTCGTAGGGGCCTCCAAAATCTTTAAGAGCTGCGGTAAATGCGCCAGATGAACGAGTCTTCGCTATGAATGTTTGATAAGGGAAATTGCACAAATCTCCTCCGTCAATTAATGAATTGTCTATACCATACAAACTCATGTTCATGGCTACTTCTGTGAGGGCGAAATCTGCGTGGGTCTGACTGCTATTCAAGTATATATTAGCCTTCGTACCCCTATGGCCCCATGGAGCAACAGTAGGATTTTGGCCTGCTAGGTTTACAATACCACAAGCTTGTTCTGCAAATTTGGGTGTAATTCGAGCATACCCGTAAGGGGCACCATTAAAAGCCCCATCAAACTCAGCCTGCAAATTAAAAGGCAAATTGGGATAGGCGGTTGGATTGGTTCGCATGGCTGTATAAAGTGCGGTACTCATCCAGATGCGCAACTCCACGTTGGCCGTTGAACCTCCACCTGTCATAGAAACATTGAAAATGACATCTCCAAGTTTTGTAATTTTACCCGTATTGTCAAACAAAAATGCAGTGTGTCCTAATTCGGGACCTCCTGAATTAAATTTATGCGATGTCGAATTATAATTCAAGTCTTCAACGAAAAATTCAAAATCCATGTATGCATCTCCACCCGGCTCAGCTCGAGTGATTAGCCCAAAAAACCATAAATCACCTCTGAGATAGTTGATATTGGGTGGTACAGGATATAATGCAGGATTGGGCGCATCTCGCCTCATGTATCCAGCAACATCAATCAGATCATTTTTTCCCAAAACATTCGCAGGACCTGTACCCCAAACCGCTGGATCCTGAGCATTTTTACTCGAGGTAGCATATGCTGTTGAATCTGTAAAACCAGTACCCCCAAAATAATCTCGGGCATATACTGCATCCACCCAAAATTCCCCAGCAATAATTGAAAAAACAGGCTCGTCCATACGCGCCTCAAAAAGATTATTGTTTACGGTTGGAAATTGCAGAGTAGATTGTATGGTAGAAGCATTGCTTTCATCAATAATCCCTCTTCCTGTTGCACCTTGGAACCAATCATCTGAACCAGCAGCTGGTGTACCATTTCCAAATTGTATTAATCCAGAACGCAAGTCGGCATCTATCCCAAAACCATTGGCCAGGCATCCATCATTATCAATCTGAGCATGCATTGGAATATGCACGATCAGCATGCAGATTAAAGCGAATATCAAGTTCAATTGTAAGGAACTTGTGGATTTGACCGATGAAAAATACGATAAGTAGGCCCTCATAGTAGAATGTATTTTCATGAAAAAAGAAAAAAATGGCGTGATTTACGCTAAAATAAATGAGGGCAAGGATGCCCTAAGCAAATATTTATAGGAGTTCGTAACTTGAAAATATTTATGTAAAAAATTCATTTAGATAGGCAATCATATTAAGTTCAAACAGAAAGGATTTTACTTTTAATTGATTGTGGGGGTGACGTATCAACGGAGAGTTGAAGAGCACATTCGTATAGATCCATTTTCAGTATGCGTGTTTGAATTGAAAAAGATTTCCTGCTTTTATAAAAATAAAAAACAACATTTACATATTCGCAAAAAAAATAATATCAAAAACCGTGCCACTTTATTGCAGGTAATGCATTGATGGTGCTAACTACCCATAAAAACAGCGCAATTACGCTGCAAATAACGTTCATAATTACCATGTAAACAATCATAACACCTGAAAAAAAGTCTCAAATACTTATATATAAAATTTAATATATATAAGTATACTTGTATCGGCTTGTTATAAATATAATTGACAGTTAATTGTCATGTCGAAACTATTGTTTATCAGCAGAATAATACATTGCTTAAAAAAATAATTTGAACTTATGCCTAAAATGATCTCGTTCTTTACTCGATTTACCTTTTTGGGTAAATTGATAATATCACATTTGGCAAAAAAACTGTTTCATTGATTTACAAAATGTATTAAAAATATTATTATTGGCACCTAACTTTTAGCTGAATGCCTACCTTTGAGTATTGAAAAACTTTACCAAATCAAATGCACATAATCATAGCCGGTGCTGGAGATGTGGGATACCATTTGGCCACACTATTATCACATGAGAATCAAGACATTGTGCTCATAGATACTCGAGAAGAAGTATTGGAGTACGCAGGTTCTAAACTAGATGTTCTCACAATCTTAGGAGATTGCGCATCGGTATCAGTACTTGAGCGAGCAGGAGTTTTAAAGGCGAATTTGTTTTTAGCAGTTACTACCTCAGAAAAAACCAATCTGATGGCGGCTATTATTGCTAAACGCCTGGGTGCCAAGCAGACCATAGCACGAATTAGCAATCAAGAATTTTTGGAAGAAGAACATCGGCGTCTATTCACTGAATTGGGGATTGACCATCTTATATCACCTGCTGCATTGGCTACTGAGGAAATAAAACATCGTCTTGATCAAAATTCATTCACGGATATATACGAGTTTGAAGAGGGCAATGTAAATGTACTAGGTATTCCTATTGATCATAGATCTGAACTAGCTGACTTGCCTTTGAATCGTTTGCCCGAAAATCTGCGAATGATGAAAGCAAGGCCTGTTGCTATTTTACGCAACCACCAAACACTTATTCCTAAAGGGGGTACCATTTTGCGCTCTGGTGATCTTGTATACTTTATAGCCATGAAAGAATGTGTCAAACCCCTGATGAACATGGCCAACCTAACTGAACACAGCATACGGCATGTCATGATCCTTGGAGGCAATGAACTAGCAAAACTGACTGCCAAGGCACTAGAGTCTAAATATAGCGTAACCATAGTTGAAGAAAGCAAAATAGTGTGCAGGGAGCTTTCCGAATATCTGGATAAAAGTCTTATCATACAGGCTAATTACGGCAATATTGACTTGCTCAAGGAAGAAGGACTGGAGAAAATGGATGCCTTCCTTGCACTAACTGATAATTCGGAAACCAATATTATAAACTCAATATTGGCCAAAAACTCGGGTGTATACAAAACTATTGCACGGGTGGAGAGCAAGGAATATATCCAGATCTCACAAAATATAGGAGTTGATACTCTCATTAATAAAAAACTGATTGCCGCCAATGAAATTTTTAGGTTTATCCGAAAAGGGAAGATTGAAGCTATTTCCAACATCATGGGTACGGATGCAGAGATAATAGAGTATCGCATTCACCGCGAAAATCAACTCACCCGAAAATCCTTGAAGGACCTGCATTTTCCTGAAGCAGCCATCATCGGTTTAGTCATACGCGGAGAAGACAGTATTATACCAGATGGGAATTTTACGCTAGCAGTGCATGACAAAGTAGTAGTTTTAGCGCTGCCTCAGGCGCTGAATAAATTGGATTCTCTGTTCAAATAAATCCTACATGATTCATTATAGGGCAGTTTTTAGGCTTATTGGCATTTTATTAATCCTTATGGGTGGCCTGCAGCTTCTATGGTGGCCAGCTTCTTTCGCCTGGGGTAAACAGCAATTGAATGCTTTGTTAATTCCGGGATTGGTGTCTGTCGCTATTGGCTTTGGATTATATTTCTTAAAACAACCTTCAAATAGTAAAGTAGGAAAGCGAGAAGGTTATTTAGTGGTAGCTTTGGGTTGGCTCTGCATGGCCATTGTTGGGGCCTGTCCCTATTGGCTTAGCGGAATGGTGGCTCATCCCATCGACGCACTTTTTGAGTCGATTTCAGGACTTACCACAACGGGTGCTACCATCTTCTCTGATATTGAATCATTGCCCAAATGTTTGTTGTATTGGCGCTCGGTAACACAATGGATAGGTGGCTTGGGTATCATTGTGCTTACAGTGGCCCTTTTCCCTTTATTGGGGATAGGTGGCGTGGAGCTATTTGTTGCAGAGGCGCCCGGACCGACCCCAGACAAGCTACATCCCCGCATTAAAGAGACGGCTAGGAGACTTTGGTATATTTATCTAGGCCTAACAGGTGTACTCATGATCATCCTACAGTTGCTGGGAATGAGTGCTTTTGATGCGTTAAATCACGCATTTACCACCATGTCAACGGGTGGATTTAGTACCCGAAATGCCAGCATAGCTGCTTTTCCTAATCCTGCAATTCAATATGTAATCATATTGTTTATGTTTTTAGCCGGCACCAACTTTACCATTTTGTACTTGGGCATCATGGGTCGCTTTCGAAAAGTTTGGGCCAGCAGCGAATTTAGAACCTATCTGGGCATTACCATTGTCATATCACTGATTGTATTTGGATTTGTTTTGCAGCATGCATCATATAGCGGGGAACAAAGCTTTAGAGTTGCCTTATTTCAAGTAGTTTCAATTATAACTACCACTGGCTTTGTAACAGATGATTATACGCAGTGGTCAGGATTTGTTTACCTCGTTTTCTTTTTGTTATTATTCACCGGAGCCAGTGCGGGTTCAACTAGTGGAGGAATAAAACTCATCCGGCTTACTCTTTTTGTAAAAAATGCCATACTAGAGGTAAAGCGTCTAATACATCCCAATGCCTACATAAGACTAAAGCTAGATGATCAAATTGTATCAGGTCGGATTTCCAGTCACGTAGTTATTTTTATTGGAATATATGTGTTGATTTTTATAGCAGGGGCAATGATACTCATGGCCATGCAACTGGATTTTGAAACAGCATTTGGTGCCACAGCAACCTGTCTGGGTAATGTTGGACCAGCTATTGGAAAAGTTGGTCCGGTAGACAATTTTGCATGGTTGCCAGCAGGCGCCAAAGCTGTACTTTCGGTCTGGATGCTACTTGGGCGCTTAGAACTATTCACCATATTGGTATTATTTTCTCCATACTTTTGGAGAGCAAATTAATGTACGAAGCAACATAAATGACCTAATTAAGTCTGATGCCCAATCTAAAATTGAGGTATTAAATTTCTTGGGATGAGACCATTTTGAGCGATGCCTGCAATACTTCCTGATAGAAAGCTTCATATTCCGGCAAAATAGTATCTATGCTGAACCGCTGCGCTTGAGCAAGGGCTTGTTGGCAAAATTGACGGTGCATGTCAGGATTAGAAAGTAGGGCAATTGCCTTTTGGCTCATGCAGGCAATATCTCCTATTGGACATAAGAAACCCGTAACGCCATCAATATTTACCTCTGGCAACCCACCAGTATTACTAGAAATAACTGGAACCTCACAGGCCATAGCCTCCAGAGCAGCCAGTCCAAAGCTTTCATTTTCAGAGGGAATGAGAAATAAATCTGAAACTGCAAGGATTTCTTCAACAGCCTCCTGCTTTCCCAAAAAACGAACATCGTCGCAAAGCTGTTGCTGACGACAGTAACGCTCCAAATTGGCCCGTTCAGGTCCGTCTCCCAACAATAGGAGCTTAGCAGGCATTTTTTTGCGTATTTCCATAAAGGTATGCATTACGTCCTCTACCCGTTTTACCTTGCGGAAATTGGAAATGTGGGCAATGATTTTCTCACCTTCAGGTGCTATAGCTTTACGAAAATGATCTTTGGGTACTCTCCTAAATCGATTCAAATCCACAAAATTGTAAATGACACGAATATCTTTTTTGACTCTGAAAAGCTTTTCGGTGGCCACCTTTAGATACTGTGACACAGCGGTTACACCATCACTTTTTTCAATTCCGAATGCCACAACTGGGGCAAATGACTTGTCGTGACCTACTAATGTAATATCTGTTCCATGTAAAGTAGTTACAACTGGGATGTAAATATTTTGAGTAATAAGTATTTTTTTCGCTAAATAAGCCACGGAAGCATGGGGTATAGCATAATGTACGTGGAGCAAATCTAAATTGGCATATTTGACCACATCGACCAGCTTACTAGCCAGGGAGGACTCATAGGGAATGTAATCAAATAGCGGATAATCCATAGGTTCAACCTCATGCAAAGTAACGTTTTCCTGAAAACGAGACAGACGGACCGGCTGATTATAAGTGATGAAATGGATATCATGGCCTTTTCTAGCCAAACCCAAACCCAACTCAGTGGCTAAAACCCCACTACCTCCAAAGGTAGGATAACAAACAATTCCTATTCGCATACAACAGTAGGTGTAAAAACTATGACAAAATACAG
The DNA here is from genome assembly GCA_964449535.1 of uncultured Saprospiraceae bacterium. Lineage (GTDB taxonomy): Bacteria > Bacteroidota > Bacteroidia > Chitinophagales > Saprospiraceae > SLDF01. The sequence goes on along the minus strand of CAYUZA010000024.1, from coordinate 4,124 downwards.
CATAATTTGGCAGGCTAACTACCTAAAGTAGTTATTTAACATATCTAACCCCACATAAAGTAATTCGACAAAACAAAATGATGTAAGAAAAAGGCATGGAAACCCAATATTTGAACATTTAGTTTTCAATTGAACGTTGTTTAAGGCATTGATATTAAACAATTAAACAAAAACCATTTTTTATTGTTTCTCTACAATGGCTTTATTTTACAAAGCTTTCATGTAGAAAAATTAGTTAGGTTTGGCCATTTATTCGATTAAAGATCTGGAAAAACTCTCAGGCATAAAAGCGCATACACTGCGTATATGGGAGAAAAGGTATGGGATCATTGCTCCCATGCGCACACAGACTAATATACGCTATTATCAAGATGAGGATCTAAAAAGGTTATTGAACATTACTCTTTTGAATCGATATGGATATAAAATTTCCAAAATAGCCTGCATGTCAGACGAGGAAATCAACTATCATGTCAATAATCTTTCAGAACAAATACATGAGCATGATAGTCAAATGGATGCGCTCACTATTTCTATGATAGAAATGAACGAGCAAAAGTTCCAGTCTGTGCTCAATCGCAATATTGAAGAATCCGGGTTTGAACACACGATGACTGAAGTAATATATCCTTTTTTGGATAAACTGACTTTGTTGTGGTTTACCGGTTCAGTTAATTCTATTCAAGAAAACTTTATAGCCAATCTGATTAAGCAAAAGATATTTGTAGCCATAGACCAGCTCAAATTGGACGAACAGGATTTTAAAGCACAGATTTTTATTTATTTGCCCGAGGGAGAATCACAAGAACTGAGTATGCTATTTTTGCATTATCTGCTCAAATCCAGAGGATTTCAAGTACTTAATGCCGGTCAATCAGTTACTTTCAACGATTTGGTACAAATAAAAGATAATATTTCTCCTGACTTTATCTTTACTATGTTTAATGAGCCCCGAAATCGATTCAATATAAAGGATTACCTCGATAAAATAAGTGTGCTTTTTGGTAAATCAGGTATTCTACAGGGTTTCAGATTTTTGAACAAAATATTCAAAGTAATAATCGCTATACAGTGCTAAAGGATGTACAGGATGTTTTAGCCCACTTGGAATCCACTTCACCAGGCACGCCGATTAAATATGGACAGACGGAAAGTTAAGGGGGGGTAGTTTTTTGTTTTTTGTTTTTTGTTTTTTGTTCTTTGTTCTTTGTTTTTTGTTCTTTGTTCCGCATTCATCATTCAGAATTCCTAAATCATCATTCCGCATTCCTAATTCGGCATTCATCATTCATCCTTCCGCACTCATCCTTCCCTAAAGCATTCTTTTTATTTGAATATATTTAGATTTTATTAAAAGCTATTTAAAAAGGCACTCAGATCATCTTTTGGCGAAAGCTCTAATTTTTGCCGAAGACGAGATCTACTAATATAAAGACTAGAAGGCTGCACATTTAATAAATCAGCCGTTTCTTTTGAGCTAAGGCCTATTTTTAAATATGCACACAGACGCAAATCATTAGGGGTGAGTCCTGGAAATCGCTCCCTAAGCTTTTTGAAAAAATCCTGATGAAGGTCATCCATTTGGATTTCAAAAGTTTTGTCCTCAATTAGTATAAATCTGTCTAATAGTCTTTTAATTTCCATCAATCGATGTTTGTCAAATTGAGGACCCGCGGTCAATTCTTCAATTTTATCTTTTAGCGCACCGAGCAACCTATTCTTATCATCATTTTCTTTGGCCTTTGTGGCTAACTCGACTGTTTTATTTTTTAGTTGTGTTTTTAGCCAGTCATTTTCTTTTTGAACAGTTTCTCTCTCTAGTGCCTCCAATTTTCGCTGGTGAGCTAACTCTTGACCCTCTAGTGCCAACTGCTTTTTAGATAGGAGGATTAGCTGTTGTTTTTGCAATGCCTTTTTATAGCGAGCATTGACAAAAAATAATCCTAAACACAAAAGTAAAAACCACCCTGAAATAGCTTTCCAAGTTAAAAACCATGGCCGTGCAATCTCCACATAAAATATAATAGGCTCGGTATAATACCCTTCAAAGAGAGCTCTTATGGATATTTCGGTTTTGCCCATAGGAATATCTAAAACTGTCAAAACCGGATCAAAACCAATAGATGTCCAAGAATCTTCTCCTTTCAGTCGCCATTCGAAAACAGGATTATTGGCATCAGGCATCGCTAAATAAATCTTGATGTTATTTAACTCATATGGAATAATCTCACCATTTACGATAGGGGTTTCTTGATCATTATCAAAAGCCCAGGCCCTCCGCCACTGCAAATGATTAGGGTTTTGTTGAGATATCGATGCTTGACAATTTTTCTTTTTGAGACCAAATCCATTAAAGCGCGGGTAAAATTCAAAATCCTCATTCAACTTGACCTTTGAAGAAAACCTCGGCATATGCTCATCAGCATTTCTATTTAGAAGAGAATCGGAATTGATGGGTTGTAAAGTTCCGCTTTGAGCATCATAGGTAAAGGTGCGACGGGGCGTGTAAACTATAACTTTATTACCATCCAACACCAATTGCCAATCCTCACTGTCCAAATCAGATGCTTGAAAAATAGCTTTCCCTAGTATGTTTAGGTTTTCACTTAAGACGACTCTTAGGATTCCATAATTAGGAATAGATACCCATAATAAAGAATCCTTCTCCGGTAAAATCTGGTTACAGGACCCAAAAATTTCATCGAGCTTCTTTTTAAACAACCATTTGCCATTTTCTTTGGTGTAAAAAGAAATGCCGCGATATGTGCCGACTAGCAATCCACCTTTGTAAGGAACAATAGTCCAAACCCCTGGATCAGTACTTATTTGTTTCCATTTACTTTCTTCTAATGTAAAAAGACCCTTGTCGTGGCCCATAAATGATTCACCACCAACCCGAATCAAGCTCCAAACTTGCCCTGCCGTACCTGCTTCACCTCTAGGCGATGGGACGGGAAAGCTATTATTTAAGGAATCCCAATCCATACTGTATAAGCCCTGATTGGTGCCTACATACAAAAGATCATGGTGTAGTAACCCAGTTTGAGCGGATCCAAACTCACCTTTAATATCATCAATATAAGTCAAGCAGCTCTGAAGATCTAAAGATGCAAGCCCAAAATCCATACCCACCCAAAGCACTCCTCCATTCGTTTCATGCAGGCTCAGTATGGTATTACTCAATAGTCCTTTTTGTTTGTCAATTTGATGAATGATTCTCCCCTCTTTCTCAGCAATAAATAAACCCTTAAGTACTGTTCCAAAGGCCAATCTATCTTTAGAAATTTCCTTAAAACAGAAAACACCAGCTTTTTCCAACTTAGAGGTGAGCATATTATTTATTTTTCTCCATTGACCTAGTTCTAATGCCCAAAATCCCCGATTACGCGTAATGAACACTTTTGCCCGACCTAATGAATAGCAGCCAATAATATCCAATACATTATTTGTTGGGAACTCAACAACTTTTTTAAGCTCCCAACCATCAAATGAAAACAAGCCTTCTTTTTCATCGGAAAGGTATAGCGTATCACCAAGTTTAGCTTGCCCAACAAAACGATTGGGAGCAGCTATACGTGTTACCAGATCATTCTGATACACATAAATATTTAATGAAGAAACAAAACAAACCTTATTATTAACATTAAAAACATCCCAAAACTCCTCGTTTAACCTACTCGCTTCTTCTCTAAATGTGTATAGTGATGTATATGCAAACTCAAGTAAATCATTGCGCCTCCAAATACCAAAATCCAGATCGGAGCCTGTGAACAAAATGGAGTCATCTTGCACCAAGACAGACCGAGTATCTCCTTTACTTCCTATATAATGAATCCATCGATGTCCATCGAATTCCAATAATCCTCCATCAGCAGCCATGTATTTTAGACCTTGGGGGCTATTCGAAATTTCCCAGATTTTTCCTTTGTTTTCATATTGACTAGGAGCCACATTGTAGATTCTAGGGACGCCTTTCTCTTCAATCGAAGATTCCTGGGCTGCTAAAAAAGCACCGCCAAACAGTATTATTAAAATCCAAATGACTATTACTCTCAATAAATTACTTTTTCGATTGCTGACACAATATACAAAAACACGGGAAGAACCTAAGTGTTGCTTAGATT
>CAYUZA010000023.1:0-22032 GCA_964449535.1 uncultured Saprospiraceae bacterium | reverse complement strand
GCAAAACGATCCGTGAGAGTATTATGCCTTCCATATAATCCAACCTCCATGGAGGTTGCCGTTAGATATCCAAGTGACGCCGGGTTTAAATAATTGACAAAATACCCATCAGTGTAAGCTGCTGTCCAGCCGCCCATATTGCCTTGAGCGGAAAAATATGGGTTTGTTAGCTCACCCATTCCAAAGCGAGAATACGGAGAGTTTTCCTGGTTCTGCGCCAGTAACCCAAGGGTCATCGCGGATAAAGCAAATACCAGAACACTTTTTATTATTGACATAGACTAATCTTGAAAAGACCTTTTAATACCAAATCCGGATCGAAAATCGTTTCCTGCAGCAGGTGCTGTTGCGCATAGGCCGCGTCACCTCCCGTTATATAAATGTGCAAAGCACTGAAATTATTTTGAAAAAGTCGTATAAATCCATCTAGCTCTGCTAAAAAACCAGTCTGAGCGCCCCAACGAATCGCCGATTCAGTGTTTTTCCCTATTAGCCCATAGGTGTTATTCGCAGTTATTAGAGGTAGTCTATCGGTATATTGATGCATGGCTTTGAGCCGCATGCCCAATCCCGGACTTATACATCCTCCTTCATAGATGCCATCTTTGCTGATAATATCGTAGGTAATACACGTTCCTACATCAATTACCAGACAGTTTAAATTAGGCGTTAAGTACCATGCGCCTGCCACTGCTGCCAAGCGGTCACTCCCCAGTGTATCTGGCGTTTGATAGGCAATTTTAAAGGGCAAAGTTCTTTGACAATCCAACTTGTTGGCTCCAGCATTTTTAAGCAAATTCAACCAACTTTCGGGCAACTGTCTGGTTTCAGCATACAAACAGGTTCTAAATCCTTTTTCCAACATTTGTTTCCAATCGTCCCATCCGCTTTCAACAGAAAGCACTCTCCTTTCTTGTATTGTTCCGTGCCGGTCAAACCATGCTGCTTTGATTCTTGTGTTTCCAATGTCAATGGATAGGTGCCAGTCAGAATACATGACTAGTGCTTAAAATGACGAATTCCTGTTAAATACATGCTCATGCCGTTGGCATTACAATAGTCAATACTATCTTGGTCTTTTATAGAACCACCGGGCTGCACCACGGCCATTATTCCGCATTCTTTGGCAATTTCTACACAGTCCGGAAATGGGAAAAACGCCTCAGATGCCATGGCGGCCCCAGTAAGCGGCAGTTGAAATGTATGGGCTTTATGTATAGCCTGTTTCAGCGCATCTATTCGAGAAGTCTGCCCGCACCCCATACCTACCAGTTGTCTGTTTTTTACAAGGGCTATAGCGTTTGATTTAAGATGTTTTACACAACGTGAAGCGTACACCAGGTCTTTAAGCGTATTTTCATCAGCGGCGGTAGTGGTAGCTAGCTTTAAATGGTCAACTTCCAAAACGAAATTGTCTTTGTCTTGAACGATAAGTCCATTGAGCAAGGATCTTGATTGTGTAGATGGAAGCTCCCAATGTTTAATACAGAGTAGTATTCGGTTTTTCTTTTCACTCAAGATATCAAGCACACCAGTATCGAATCCAGGGGCTATAAGTACCTCATAAAAAAGTTGATTTATTTTTTCTGCTGTATACAGGTCTATTGTTTTGTTGCTAACAATTACGCCTCCAAAGGCTGAAACCGGATCACCTGCCAATGCCGCATCCCAAGCATCTGACAAAGTATTTCGGCTTGCCAAACCACAAGCGTTGTTGTGTTTGAGTATCGCTATAGTTGGTGATTCTTCTAAAAAGTCTGCCATTAAATGCACTGCGGCATCCACATCCAAAAGGTTGTTATATGAAAGTGCCTTGCCTTGAACAATATCAAACATATCCTCCAGGTTTCCTTCAAAACGCGCTTGTTGATGTGGATTTTCGCCATATCTCAGACCGGAGGTGTGATAAGCGACAAGCTGATGATCGGCATTTTGATTTTTTTTGTTAAACCAGGCCTCAATGGCCTTATCGTAGGCAGAACTAACTTGAAAAGCTCGCTGGGCCATTTTTTGCCGAAACGCCAAAGATAGAGATGCGCCCATAGTTTCCAATGCTGATGCTAAATGAGCATATGCTCCCTGATCGGGTATAATTACAACATGCTCATGGTTTTTGGCTGCAGCTCTGATAAGTGATATGCCTCCGATATCTATTTTTTCAATAATAGCGCTGTTATCTTTTGTTTCAGCTACAGTTTTTTCGAAAGGATAAAGATCTACAATGACTAAGTCTATTTCTGGGATTTCGTATTGTTGCAATTGTTCTGTATCTTGGTCGTTACGCCTTGCTAGTATGCCACCAAATACTTTAGGGTGCAGGGTTTTAACCCGACCTCCCAAAATGGAGGGATAGCCCGTGAGATCCTCTACACGCTGTACAGGCAGACCAAGTGAGGCTATAAAATCAGCAGTTCCACCAGTAGACAGCACACTGATTCCCAAACCATTTAATTTATGCAAAATTGGCTCTAAACCATCCTTATGGAATACTGACACTAAAGCGGTTGATATCTTCTTGTCCATTATGTAAAATAAATTGCGTTTATACGCCTCAAAGGTAACAATTACGAGCTATAAGGCTCTGTTCATGGATATCAAAAAGGATGGTTATTAGCGCAGTAATTTGTTTTAGCGTCAATTAACCATATGATACACGGAGTATTTGCATCAATTTATGTGTATTTTGCGTTATTATTATTGGTTAGGGGTTCATACGGCCTTTTGTTTGAATTATGGAGAGGTTAACCACTTTTTTATTATTTGTTTTTTTTACGGCAAACCAGCTTATTGCTCAGGTGGCTCAGGTAGAATTTGGTAAAAACCGGATTCAACATCACCGTGATTTCAAACAATGGCTTTCTTATGAATCGCAGAACTTTGTCACATATTGGTACGGCAAATCCAGAAATGTCGGTCAGAAATCAGCACAAATAGCTGAAAGCGTCTACGAAGAGCTCGTCAAAACACTAGAATTTCGTGTAAATGATAAGATTGAGCTGATTGTATATGTAGATATAACCGACATGAAGCAAAGCAACATCGGAAGCGAAGAAATTTTAAGCGGGTCAACAGGCGTTACAAAGATTGAGCGAAATAAAGTATTCGTATACTTTGATGGAAACCACAGAAATCTGGAAATACAAATCAGGCAAGGAGTTGGCGCGGTATTATTGAATTATATGCTTTTTGGCTCTGATTTGCAGGAAATAGTTCAAAATATGGTGGCGCTGGGCTTGCCACCCTGGTTTTTACAGGGTCTGGTTTCATACATGGGAGAATCCTGGAATATTCATTCCGACGACCAGCTACGCGATGCGCTGAGCATTCGTCCATATAGGGATTTTGAGCATTTTGCCAGAGATAATCCCGCCATTGCTGGTCACGTTTTTTGGTTTTATTTTAGCCGATATCATGGCAGAGGAGAGATTTCTAACCTCATTTACCTAATAAGGTTAAATAAAGATGTGGAAAATGGAGTAAGGGCCATTTTGGGCATAGGCTACAAAGAGTTATTGGCCAATGTTTGGTCGTTTTGTGGGCAACTTAGTGAGCAGGAACTCGCCATGCAGACGATGAACGAGGAGCAACAAGCTGTTGCATTTAAACTTCGAAAAGGGAATCGTATTACAGGAGTGCGCCCCCATCCTACGGAAAGCCTCATAGCGGTAGCCTCCAATCATTTGGGAAAAATGGAAGTTAGGTTATTGGATAGCAAGACGGGCAAACGCACCCGAATAATCAACAAAAGCTATCGAAATAACCTTCAGGCTACGGATTATAATTACCCTTTAATGGCATGGAGCCCCTCCGGGCGCCAGTTGGCAGTAGTTTATGAATTTAGAGACAAAATTTATCTGGAGCAGTATGATGTTACGACGCGTAAAAAAGAAAAACAAATACTTCCGAATAGGTACCAAAGGATATATTCTATAGACTTCTGGGACGAACAAAATCTTATCTTTTCAGCGTCAGAGCAAAATTTTGTTGATCTTTATTTATTTAGAATGCGAACCCGACAATCGCGCCAACTCACAACAGATATTTATGACGATATAGATGCAGTTAGGGGAGAGTATAAGGGGATTAAGGGGATTTATTTTGCCAGTAATCGAAATATTGAAAACATATCCCCATTTGCAGGTGATACTATTGTACCTCTAACCCCATTTAATTTATATTTTCTTGACCCAGAATCTAGAGACTCCTCTTTAGTCCGTATTACCAATACTACAATGAGCCAGCATAGACAACCAGTTTATATATCATCAAGGGGCCTTTATTACTTAGATGACTCCAATGGAATAATAAATAGAAAAAAAATAACTTTTTTGGGTTCAGACAGCATAGAAAATGAAACACTTACCCATTATCCACGCAATATTCAGGCTTATGGTGTTGATCAATCAGGTAAAGAGGTCATTGATGTTTTACAGTATAAACAAAAATCAGTGATGATTGCCTCAGAGGCGCCAAAGGAGCTTTCAAAGATACCAGTGCCAACATGGTATAAAGAACAGGTTCAGCGCAATGGAGAAACCAGCCCTAGTTCTTCCGGACAGGGACTACTTCCCAAGCCTACTCAGAAACCAATAGTTCAGGAAACAAATCCTGCCTATAAGTTTCAAACATATTTTGATGATCCCGAAGAAATGTCCGCAGCTAAACCACTGTCTAGTCCATTTCAAGTAAATCCAATTCGATCGGTGGTCGGTTCATCTACAGCTATGGTTTACGAAAAAATAAATCCTCTGCGAATAGTTCCCTATCGTTTGCGTTTTCGCATTGATTATGTAAACACTACATTTGATAACAACCCACTATTTGGGGGTCTTGAGTCATATAGTGGCACAGGAGAGCTGCTGTTTAATAACCCAATGGGGCTGCTATTTAAGGCAAACTTTAAAGATTTGCTGGAGGATTATCAGGTAGAAGGAGGTATTCGACTGCCTACTACATTCAATGGGGCGGAATATTTTTTAGTTTTTGACAACAAGAAAAGAAGACTGGACCGGCGTTTTGCATTGTATCGAAGAGCCAACTATAGAACAGAGGGCAGTATTGCTAATCTAATCCTTATACGTAGTAAAAAAGAAATCATGCTGGGCATGTACGAGGTGCGCTATCCATTGGACGTATATACAGCCTTGCGAGGATCAGTTACCGTTCGTCAGGATCGTTTCAGCTATTTGGTTTCTGAATCGAATACTTTACAGGAGCCTCCGGTAGTGGATCAAAGAGTTGGGGCCAGACTGGATTACGTCTTCGATAACACACTCAAAAAAGAATTAAATCTGCTCAACGGCACGCGCTATAAATTAAGCGTTGAAATGATCAAGCGGTTTCAGGTACAGCTTTTGGACAAAGTGCGATTTGATTTGGGTAAGGGGTTTATGACTGTATTATCTGCTGATGCAAGACATTATGAGCCTCTCGGCAGCCACATTGTCTGGGCAAGTCGATTGGCAGGGGCCACTTCATTTGGGTCTGAAAAAGTACTTTATTTAATGGGTGGAACGGACAATACACTGGTGCCAAGGTTCAATGACAACATTCCTCTTCCATCAGATCAAGCCTTTGCTTTTCAAACATTAGCACCCAATCTTCGGGGTTTTTTGTTTAATAGTAGAAATGGGAATTCTTTCATATTATTCAACACAGAACTGCGCATACCCATTTTCCAACTTTTTACCAGACGACCTATAAGATCCAACTTTATACGAAACTTTCAAGTTTTGCCTTTCTTTGATGCAGGCACAGCATGGCAAGGACTGTCGCCTTTTAACAAAGACAATCCGCTCAATACACTATTTATAGGTGATATCGAAAACCCGGCAACCCCTATTGCAGTTAAAGTCAACTACTTTCGGGACCCCATTATTGCAGGCTACGGTATCGGTGTCCGAACAGTGTTGTTCGGATATTTTATACGTGTAGACTATGCTCAGGGAATTGAAACCCGAATGCTCCAAGCCCCTCGCTTTCATTTCAGCATGGGTGTGGATTTTTGAGTTTTTATATCAAATCTACTTGTATTCTTCTACAGAAGCTACCTGATTATGCTCATTGGTAAAAATCACTAGCGGTATATGCTTGTCCAAATCTTCTGCATTTACCATACAAAAACACAATATGTGAACGGTATCTCCTTCTTTGGCATGTAGAGCGGCCCCACCATTCATACAAACTTCTCCTGAACCTCTCCTTCCAGGCAGGACATAAGTCATAATGCGTGAACCATTCGTAGCGTTATTTATGTATACTTGCTCATATTTTTTAATACCTGCTGCATCCAGAAGATTTTCGTCTATGGTAATGGAACCGTGGTAACGTACATTGGCTTCTGTGACTTTAACAGTGTGAATTTTTGCTTTAAGCATGTTTAGTTGCATGTTGATATTTTATTTGTAGGTGAAAATAATTCTTATAAATTATATTTTGGATAAAGTCTTAAAATTTCGCTCCCTCTTCTTAATGTAGCCAAATGGTAGTGTGTGTCATAATGAATTGAATAACAGGCATTAAGATCAAGTGGTGTGATTGATTCGTATTGATTTACAAATTCAAGCATCCCATTTGCCATATATCTTTGGATATTAACAGAATGCATATCTAGTATTTCCATCGTGTACCATGCGCCCTCTCCAAGACCGCCCAACCATAATGCATTTTCAGGCAAATTTTTGGGTCTATTTGGCTCAGAAAACGAGCCCAATATTTTATCGTCAGGTAATAATACTGATTTTTTCCGACTAAAATTAATACTCAATTGATTAATGAAAAACAACAAAGAACGAGTTCGGGTCATGGTTGATTCATTCCAATTACCTTCATGGTATACATAGACTTTTCTGGAGCTATGAGCGTTTACTACATTGCTTATTGGACTAGGATAAAGGGTTTCATGCACGCGGTGGCTAAGTTTGCGCTTGGGCAAACCAGCCGATATTACCTCCCAAACATATCTGGAGCAATTGTTATTGCCCGGAGCAAGCGCCCCATAAGGATTGGAGCACTTTTGAACCCAACTGTCTGCCCTTTGCTTGCTTGCTATAAAGTTTAAAGGCTCGCTAACGGACATGTAAATAGGCCCAATACCATGTGTAGCATCTTTGATGCTGTCTAATTCGTGCGCTATATCAAATAAATTTTCAATAGTCGCTTTATGTTGAATACGCGCCTTATTCTTCAATGTCAGCTTTGGATCACTCGAAGCTGATCTTGCCCTTCCATGACCCCGCGGCGTAATATAGCGCCCAAAATCATAATAATGCAAATGACCTTCTTCTCCATCCACTAATATCATAGCTGCATGTCCTACCCTGAAATTCAGGTTTTTAACCAGGCCGGCTTTTTTTAATAGCTCGCACCATTGCTCATCGCCTCTAGCTGTGGTATGAGGCCAGGCCAGGACAATAGCCAGTCCACTTTTATTCACTTTTTCCATCGGCCTGTCGAAAGTGCTTTTTATAAAATCCTCGCCATTCTTCGCTGGAAAATATTGTTTTACTTAGCCAGTTTGGGCAGTAAAGCTTACTTTGGTAACGGTCGCCTTTATCAGCGAAAAATACCACGACAACATCACTCTGTTTTAATGAGTGGCCGATATTGAACAGAGCCGCAAGAACAGCAGCACTGGAAAATCCAATCTCAAAACTAGTTTCTTGTCGAAATTGATAGGCTGCCTCTGCACTTTCTGTATCACCCACCTGGATAAAGCGGTCTATATACGATAAATTAAGATTTCCGGGAATAAAGTGCCTTCCAATACCTTCTATGTGAAAGGCTCCCTTAGGAATCTGACTAACTGGTTTATTGTTAAAAAAATCAGTTAAAATCGACCCTTTGGGATCTATACCATAAATCTGGATATTCGAATTTTTAGATTTTAAAAACCGCCCAACACCACTTATCGTTCCGCCGGTGCCAACGCCACTTAAAAAATGGGTAATTCTCCCATTGGATTGTTGCCATATTTCTGGTCCTGTGGTTGAATAATGGGCAATCTCATTTATAGGATTAAAGTATTGATCACAGTAAAAAGCATTATTTGTGGCTTGAGCATATTTTTCTGCTCGGGATTGACAAGAAAACGGATCATCCGGCCCTCCAGAAGTTTCACAAACCTCGGTTTCTGCGCCCAATTCTTTCAATACCTTCAGTTTTTCCGGGGAGCAGCTTTTGCTTAAAAAAATCCTACATCTATAACCTTTTTTGCGCGCTAGCCAAGCAATTCCGATTGCTGTATTGCCACTGCTAGCCTCCACAATGGTTCCTCCAGGTCTCAGTTTTCCTGAATGTTCTGCTGCTTCGATCATTGCTAGGGCTATTCTGTCCTTGGAAGAAGCACCAGGATTTGAGTACTCAGCCTTTATTAAGACGGTACATCCAGTAAGCGAAGAAAGATAATCTGAAAATAAAAGAGGTGTATCCCCAATAACATTATTCATAAGCTCAAATAAATCGAAAGAAACAAACAACAATAATTGATTATGTAGCTTTAGTGCATTTAATCTAGTTGATTTGAATTATTTAGGGGGCATTGGTCATACAAATTATTAACCACCCCATTGTGATTATCTGCCGTTGAAAAATGGTGTTTATTTCAGAGCACAAAAAACACAATAAAGGATCATGTTGGATCCACAACACGTGGAGACGTTTGAAAACTTGACTAGCTTCTATCTCTTCCCATTCTTCTATTGAAACATCAAAGACATTGTTCTCTGATTCAGCAGTAATTTCTTCTGAAGTTGAAGGGTAAAATATTGCCTCACTTAAATGGTTTTTTGAGGGCAATAGCACTAAGAAGCATGCAATTGGGAGCATGGTCTTAGCTAAAACTTTAAAAGTCCATGATTGAATAGCTAACATATCTGTGTAAATATCTAATAATTCAATTCATTTACAATGCTTTGATAAAAAAAATAATTGGCTGTTCTATCAAAACACCCTATTTGGCTTTGGTACAAAAGAGTACATATAGCAAGTGCGTGTATCGACATGACCAATTATTCAAACGGAAGTATTTGATTAATTGTATCTTTGTCCAATACTTTAATGGATTTATGGGAAATAATTTGGCCAAATCAATTGCTTATTTGAGATCTGGAAGAACAGAAATCCACTTAGTTTCTTTTCTATTTTTACTAACGCTGAGGCTTTCAGCTCAGGTCCCAACATATTACGAAAGTATTGATTTGGATTTGAGAGGTAAGGATATGGCCTCACAATTGACTGCGCTCATATCAGAAACCCATATCAACCAAACGGTCTATACACCGGGTGCCTGGGAAGGGTTGAAAATAGCTGATATTGATCCAGAAAAAGAGAATTTTGTTTTACTGATTTATGGATTTAATGATTTGGACCAGATTACCAATAACGATCGCACACGACACGTAGATTCTTCATGCCATACATCCTCTTGCACAGGATTGTGGGTGAGAGAGCACGTATATCCGCGGTCGGTAGGCACGCCTAATCTTGGATTCGAGGGCGCGGGTTCAGATTTACATGCGTTACATGCTATTGATGATCAACGAAATAACACTAGAAGCAATCGGCCGTTTGGGTTCGGCTCCGGAAATAGCGGGATAACCGCAACGGCTAATTTTTATCCTGGTGATGAATGGAAAGGCGATGTGGCTCGGATTATAATGTACATGCACCTCCGTTATCCTTCGCAATGTCCTGCAGATAGAGTGGGCGAAGGGGGTAGTACTTTTAGTGATTTTGATAATATGCGCGATATATTTTTGATTTGGAATGCGCAAGACCCTCCCTCACAGCATGAAAATTTACGTAATAATCATTTTTTTGAAAAGCAAGGCAATCGTAACCCGTTTATAGACAACCCGTATCTCGCTACTTTAATTTGGAATGGCCCAGAGGCATTAAATCTTTGGAACAGCTCATCCATTACCCAAGAGATAATTCCAAAGATTAAACTTTATCCCAATCCTGTTTCAGATTATATTCTTTTGGAGGGAAAATCATTATTAAATAAACCATTCGCGATAATATCTGCTTTTGGCACCCCTAAATATTCTGGCATTTGGGAAGGTCTTCCTATTGACGTTTCTAGCTACAATCCAGGAATATATTTTATGCTGATTACTTCAGACATCAACAATGTGCAAGCTTTACCCTTTGTGCGCCAATAATGATTACTTTTGAAAAAAAAAGTTTTCTGAATCAAGCCCCGTTGCTTTAAAGTAGCTTTCGACGTCACTCACAGGTAATAAATCACCCTGCATGTCTGACACAAAAACCTTATAGCCAAGATCAATTAACCTGTGGGCAGCTCGTCGATGTGCCGTATTTATGGAGCTTTTTGCCAAATATTCCATAACTATTAAAGGGCTATTGTTTTTTAAAAACCCAACACCCCCCTCAATGACTCGGTCCTCTGACCCCTCTGCATCTATTTTGATAAGTCTTGGCCGGAAATTGTTTTCCAAGAGAAAATCATCTATTTTTCTAAGACGAACAGTATTTTTTGTAGGCTTATTTTGTTTAAACCAAGGTTCAAGTGCATACTGCTCCGTAGAAGTGCTGTTATATTCGGAATATCGGAGTGGAAACTCATAAAATGTGATGCTGTCTTCCTGCTCTCCCATGGCCATTTTAAACCCTTGAATGAATGGATAAGCCTTTATATTTTCCAATAATATTTCATGTGTTCGAGTGGATGGCTCAATAGCATATATCATACCGTCCTCTCCACAAAGGTGTGCAGCCAATAGGCTAAAAAACCCAAAGTGTGCGCCAATGTCCAATACGGTATCACGTGGTTGTAAGAATGAAATGAGTCCAGCGCAAAGCCTTAATTCGGAATCGTGGCTTTTGGCTCCCAACAAATAAAGGTCTGTGCCTGCAGGCAGCACTACCTTCATTGGTGTACCAAAAAAAGTAGTGGTGCTGGCTGATATGCCCTCTTTGAAAAAAGGATACAAGAAAGAATTAAATATGATTGCCCCTGAATAAGCAAAAGGCTTATGATATAGTCTATTGATTCGATTTCCCTTACTAAGCAAAGAGATACTTTCTAGTTTTTTTAGCAAATGATTGGGTGACCCTTTCATGTGTTCAAAGGTAATACACTAACTGAATTTACGGCTGTTGTTTGTGGTATTCTTTATTGGCGAGTAATACAGCTAAGGTAGATTTTACGGGTATTACCCGTAAAACAAAGGCTAAAGAAGCACAAAGTATTGCAGAAAGCCCCAAACCCAAAACTGATGGCTCTGGAAAAAATTTCAATAAAGTGTATATGCCCAAGGCTGAAATGGGTATATACAAAAAAAGCTTTATAACGGAACGGGGATTCCAGATACCTGGAAAATTGCGGTGTACTATCCATGCCAATGATATCATTACATAAACCTCTGTAATAAGGGTGCTGATTGCAGCTCCTTTTGCTTTCATGTCAGGGATTAGCCATACATTCAATGATATGTTAATCACTATGCCTGCAAAGAATATAATATTGAGTGGACGAATAGTGCCTTTAGCTAGTAACAAGGCCCCGAAGATATGGGCAACTGCCATAAAAACATATCCAGCCATCAGTACAAACAGTAATTCGCCGGCATATCCATCACCATATCTGTAAAGCCAACCCATGATTGCCTGATGGTGAAAAAGAACAGGAAGAGCCAAACAAACAGCAGCAATTACGATGAGCCTAAGGCCTACGTCAAATAATGCATGAATTGATTCGCCTAAACCAATAAGCCTAGAAAACATGGGCAGCAATAGTCCAATAAAAAGATAAGAAAACATGTTTGCAGCATCCAACAATCGATAAGCAGAAGCATATACATATGACTCTCGAATTCCCTCCCCAATCATACGTTCCAGCATTACGGCATCTATCCTCGAATATATTACCATCAAAATGTAAATGATAGCAAAAGGATAACTTTCTTTTACGATACGCACCAAATCAGTAAGCCCAGACTTTATCCAGGTTAGTTTTCGTTTTTGTTGTAGTAAATACCAAGAGACCAGTAGCGAAAATCCAAGTGAAAAGGCCTGCGCATATATGAACCATTCAATTCTTAGTCCTGCTTTTAATGAGGGTATCCACAACATGGTTCCAACCAAGACTATCATGATCAGCTTGTCAAGCACAGAGAGAAAACTGTCTTGGCGATACTGCCCCAAGCCAGCTAGATTTGCTCGAAAGTATAGAAGACTACTAGTCAATACTTGAATGAGTACAAGCCATAATAACAACTCCCGGTAATAGGCATTATATCCCAATAGCCATGAAGCTAACATTACTACCGCGCCGAAAAATAATGCTAATATGCCCTTGAGTTGCATGGTAGCACTGAAGTAGCGATCAAATTGGTCCGGAGCTATAGAAATCCGGCGGGTTGTAAAGTTTTGTAGCCCCATATCGTTGATCATTTGAAAAAGATAGGTAAAACTCAATAGGGCGAAATAAATACCATAAACGTCTCCAACCACATTTTGGACACCGCGATCTATGCCAAAAACAAATAAAGGCTTGATAACCAAATTAATGGCAAACAGGAAAATTAGATTTAACAAAAACTCCCGTTTCATGTAATGGGCTTGTAGGGCCCAAATTTACACTTATTAATCCAGTATATAGGTACAGGGTAGACCGTAGAAAATCTTTTGCTTAAAATGCACGTATGGGTCTTACAAGATAAGCGTTCGTTTTATTGGTAGCCAAATAAGCACTTCCATATAAAAAGTGGAAGTTGTGGGCATTAGCTGTATTTGCTTCTGTGCTACTCCAATATTCACCAGTGTGAGACAACAATGTATGGCCACCTTGATGCAATGCAGCATTGACATGCATTCTATGATGATACAGCAAAGACAATTCATCAATAGAAGGCAAGTACCACTCGTCATCAAAATTATTTAATAGCCAGGTTCTGGCCGGGCTGTTTGTCATTCGAGCTGTGTTATATGGCCCGTCCCAACTGCGATTGGCGTTGGTAGATGACGCTAGAGATTGCCATGCTGCATTGGTTTCAGATTTAGACACGATTAATCCCTTTTGTTGTCCATTTTGATCTAGGTATACATAAAAAACAATACCGCCCAATGTGTCTTGGCCTAAATAGAAATCATCTTTTTTACGCTGAATAACGTTGTTTTCAATTACGATTCCATCTCCTGCCTGAAGTATATCTTGTTTATTGTTCCAAGCTAAAGTATCCGCATCCGATATACCCGCCGCTACAGATTCGGCAAAAACAGGGTCCTTTTCTTCAAACGGGACACTTAACTTTTCAGCACTTCTGGCATGAAATGCATAAGGGACAGCGTGCAAAGGAGAACGAGTTGTTAATTCAAATTGATTGCCCCCTTTAGGGTCTATTTGTGTTTCAATAAAAAAGGCTCCGCTATCCCAGGATATGTCATCCAGACTGCCCAATATAGGATTGCCTCCTCCTATATTTATACTTACCAGACCATTCTCATTGGTTGTAGGCTGATGCTGTTCAGAAAAAACTAGCATTCCACCTGATTGCCCAAAACGGATATTCACTTTTAAGGTTACCTTTTGATTAATGAGCAGCTGACCTCCAGCATCTCTCAAAATCGCCTGATAGCCCATTTTGTCACCAGTCTGTGCCATCAAAACAGTATTTGGTAACAGCCAGAAAAAAGTGCAAAAAAGCGCACTATAAAGGGTGATAAATAGTTTTTGCATATTAAAATTTCAATATTTTAAAGGTTTGAAGAACACCTTCTTTGCCATAAACTAATAGTGTGTACCAACCTGGTGAATGCCCGTTTAGATCCATTTGACCCTGAATACCATCAAGTTTATAATATTCAAGCAAATTTCCATGCGCATCCACAAGCCGAATATGGTAAGTTCCAAGCTCAGCAGAGTCGAATTTGTGCTGAATAAACACCTGCCCCGTAGATGGATTTGGGAAAATATTAAGCGATGGTTCATACTCCGTATTTTTTATCGATACGGGGTACCATTCAAAAGCATGCTGTACACCTTCATGGACACTGCCCTCTGAAGAAGAATAGTTGGAATAGAACACCTGTCCAACAGAATAAGAAACCGATCCTGAGGCGTTTGTGGCATCGCCACCAGCAGGTAATACTGCTTGTTGACTCCAAAGGGTAAATGGAAAGATCAAAACTAACAAACTAATCTGCCACAGCTTTATTTTTTGTATCTTCATGAAAATTGGTTTGTACAAATATAAAAAATATTGTTGTATAGCAATTATATCTAGCTAATAATTGCATAATTGAGTTTTTCCTGTCTTTTGCGAATTTAGACAATATTGGGGAATGGGAGGTAGAACATTACATTGGTTTTGAAGTTATAACAGTATGTTCTTATTTACTTCAAAAGGTATTTATGTGCCGGAGGCTGATGTTTACATTGACCCGTGGAGACCAGTACCGCGCGCCCTAATTACCCATGCGCACAGTGATCATGCCCGATCAGGTATGGGTTCATATGTATCTACCCGAGAATCTGCGCTTATTATGCGACAGCGTTTAGGGGATGCAGATTATAAAGGACTATGTTACGGGGAAACACTTAGGGTCAGAGGTGTGAATTTTTCATTTCATCCCGCGGGGCATGTGCTGGGATCAGCACAGATTCGAATTGAACATAAAGGTCGTGTGGCAGTAGTGACCGGTGACTATAAACTGGAAAATGATGGGTTCTCAGCTCCTTTCGAGCTTGTTCCGTGCCATGAAATAGTGACAGAATCAACGTTTGCTTTGCCTGCTTTTCATTGGCAGCCGCAATCCATCGTTTTTGAAGAAATTTTACATTGGTGGACAGACAACGCATCAAAAGGCATAGCCTCTGTGCTGTTGGTTTATGCCTTAGGTAAAGCTCAGCGTATTTTACATCATTTGCCCAATGAATTGCCGGGCAAACTTTTCGGGCACGGAGCTATCTGTACTCTAAATAACTTTTTGATGGACAACGGGTATGTGCTGCCTCAAGTTGACACCATAAATGAGAAAGCTCGACAAGACTTACGCCAGTCATTAATTTTGGCCCCGGGATCAGTGTTGGGTACAGCTTGGCTTCAGCGCCAAACTCCATATAGCTTGGGATATGTAAGTGGATGGATGGCTCTAAGGGGCAATAAGCGCCGTCTTGCAGTAGACCGTGGTTTTATCCTTTCAGATCATGCTGATTGGAATGGATTAAATGATGCCATTGAAGCAAGTGGTGCGGAAAAGGTATTTGTTACACATGGATTCCGTGAAGTTCTGACTCGCTGGCTTGTAGAAAAAGGTATTGATGCCCAATCGGTACAAACTCAATTTACCGGAGAGACTGCAGAAAAAGCAACAGAATTTGCAGAAAACAAGGAAAGTTAATCATGAGAGAGTTTGCATCATTGTATTCATCCTTAGATGCTACCAATAAGACAAATGAAAAGGTGGCTTTACTTGCAGCCTATTTTTTGAAAGCCTCTGACGCTGATAAAGTTTGGGCAATCGCATTGCTATCTCATCGAAGGCCTCGCAGGATAATAACATCAACGATATTGAAAACATGGGCGGCAAAACAGTCGAATATACCTGGATGGCTTTTTGATGAAACTTATCAAACGGTCGGTGATTTGGCGGAGACAATAGCATTATTGGTAAGGGCACAAAGGGGCACTTGGTTATATTCTCTTTCAGATACGATTAAAATGTTGATTCATTGGTCTCAGGATTCCGAAAATCAGCTTTTGGAGAAAATATCTAACGCGTGGCACACGATGACGACTACTGAAAGGCTTGTTTTCAACAAATTGCTGACAGGTGGATTTCGCATGGGTATATCTCAAAAACTAATGACTCGCGCACTACATATGGCATTGTCCATAGATGAAGAAGTACTTGCACACCGGCTCATGGGAGATTGGGACCCGCTTACAATTGAATTTGAAGAGTTGGTTTCTGCTAAAGACAACACTGGATTGCTATCCAGACCTTTCCCTTTTTGCTTGGCATACAGTCTGGAACCAGATATACAAACCAATACTTCAGCATCAGATTGGATAGCAGAATGGAAGTGGGACGGTATTCGGGCTCAGATTATAAGAAGAGAAGGTAAACTTTTTATGTGGTCCAGAGGAGAAGAGTTGATTACAGCTCAATATCCTGAATTCAGTGTACTTGCGGATTCTCAAATTGAAGACTTCGTTCTGGATGGCGAATTGGTGGCATTGGATGAAAATGGGCATCCTTCTTTCTCACTACTTCAGAAACGAATAGGAAGAAAAACGGTGTCCAAAAAAATGCTTACCGCCATTCCTGTGCGGTTTGTTGCTTATGATTTGCTGGAGTTAGCAGGTACGGATTTGCGTTCCTTGTCTTTTGAGCAGCGAAGGCAAAAATTGAATGGGCAAATAACGGCTCTAAGAGACAGGGCTCCAATTCAAGTTTCTGAAGCCTGGATCATGAATACCTGGGAGGAGCTTGAAGCTAAAAGGAAGGATGCTCGAGAGATAAAAGCAGAGGGACTAATGCTCAAACACCGCAATTCTGCATATGTTTCAGGTCGGAAAAAAGGAATCTGGTGGAAGTGGAAACTGGACCCTATGACTATTGATGCCGTTTTATTATATGCGCAAAGCGGTCATGGTCGACGAGCTAATTTGTATACAGATTATACTTTTGCCGTGTGGGATGGTGATCAGCTGTTGCCATTTACTAAAGCATATTCAGGGCTTACAGACCGTGAATTTGAGGAAATAAGCCGTTTTGTAAGGCAACATAGCCGCGAGCGTTTTGGACCGGTGCGCTCAGTAGAGCCAATATTGGTATTTGAAATTGGATTTGAAGGTATACAATTCTCCAATAGGCACAAATCAGGTGTTGCTCTTCGGTTTCCCCGTATGATTAGATGGCGCAGAGATAAACCTGCATCAGAGGCAGGAACACTGGAAGAGCTTAAACAATTTCTGCTATGAGCTGGTGATTGATATTGATTAACCCTGTATATCTATTCACCGCAAAACTTTTATCTTCGTGCATTTAAAGTACACTTAAAGCAGGCTGATATTTTGAAAATTGCCATTAATACTCGTTTTTTTCTCAAAGACCGAATGGAGGGAATAGGATGGTACAGCTACGAGGTGGTAAAACGAATGGTGTTGTCGCATCCTGAAGATCACTTTGTCTTCTTATTTGACAGAAAGCCCCATCAGGATTTTCTTTTTGCTAAAAACATAGAGGCGGCGGTAGTGCCCCCTCCCGCTAGACACCCAATATTGTTCAAGTTATGGTTTGATTATGCCATACCTAAGGTGCTGAATCGAAGAGCACCAGATGTGTTTTTTTCCCCTGATGGATTTTGTTCACTCACTTACAATGGAAAAACAGTTTTGGTGATTCACGATTTGGCATATCGTAGCTTTCCAGATCACTTGAAAAAAGCAGACCTATGGTACTACAAACACTACATGCCTAAATTTATACATAGGGCGGATCAGCTTATTGTAATTTCTGAGGAAGTTGCCGGCCAAATTCGACAATATCATCCGGATTATGAGGAGGAACGGCTGCATATCATTCATAACGGCGTCCGGGAGGACTTTGTGCCGGTGAGTTATGAAGCGCAATACACCATTCGCAACAAATTTACGGAGGGGAATGACTATTTTTTATTTGTGGGCGCGATCCATCCTAGAAAGAATGTAGGCCGAATTATCGAAGCGTTTGAGCGTTATCGTAATAGTTCAACCCGGGTAAGAAAGTTGGTCATCTGCGGTCGTTTTGCCTGGAAAAGCGGAGATATACAACAACAAATGGAACAAAGCGAGTATTCAAGGGATATAATTATGCTGGAGCGGGTATCCAATGAAGAATTGATCGGTTTGGCAGGTTCGGCTCATGCTTTATTGTATCCGTCCTTATTGGAGGGGTTTGGTCTACCTGTATTAGAAGGCTTTCGCGCAGAGACTCCTGTAATTACTTCCAACATTAGCTCTATGCCTGAAGTGGCAGGAGATGCGGCAATTTTGGTTGATCCCTATTCAGCCGACAGTATAGCAGCTGCAATGCGTATGCTGGATGATTCAAAAATCCGGACCGAATACATATCCAAAGGTCGTGAGCGAGTTAAACTTTTCAGTTGGCAAAAAACCGCAGAAAAGGTATACAATGTTCTTGCCCTTGCAGCCAATGAGCCTTAGGGTCTAGTGCTTCGGTTTTTTACTGTTTGCCGGGAAATATTTCAAAGGAATACGTAATTTTTGCTGTTTTTTCGAGCATGAGGCCTACGGAGCAATACTTTTCAACGCCTTGCTTTACTGCCTTGGCTACTTTATCCTCTTTTAAATTGCCATAAAATGAGAAATGCATATGTATATGTTCCCAAGGAGCGGGGCTGCCGTTTGCTCGCTTACCATCTACCTTTATTTTAACATCTTCTACTGGTTGTCGCTGTTTGCGTAATAGATAAATCATGTCAAAGACGCTACATGAGCCAATTGCTGCCAACAACAGTTGCATGGGTCTCATGCCTTGATTGTGGCCTCCGATACTTGGATCCGCATCAATTTCTAGGGTATTTCCCAGTTCATTTTGTGCCCTGAAATGGAAAGAATCATCTATTCTATCTAATAAAATGGTAGTCATTGGCTGCATTTTTACAAGTATAACGCACTGTACAGCTGCTTAGTTGCTGATTTATCGTTCAATTCTTTCCGCAAAGCGAACGCAAAAAGGCAATCGGGTGTTGATATTGAATGTGTCGGATTTTCTCAACATGCTTTAACCTAAGTTTTGAGTTGAGTTATGGCGCTAAGCGCTTATCTTTGAGATAAATTGAAAAACATACTTGCATTTTGTCGACCTCTCCTTATATATTTAAAGCAAAAAAATCTTTTGGTCAGCATTTTCTAAACCAGGAAGATGTGGCGCAGCGAATTGCAAATAGTTTTGTAGGTATTGATGCTTTTGATGCTATTTTAGAGGTAGGACCAGGTAAAGGAGTATTGACTAAGTATTTAGTCAAGCTTCCATTTTCTTTTGCAGCGGTTGAGGCGGACGCGGATATGGTTGCTTATTTAGGGCATTATTTTCCCGAAACAAAGGACAAAGTCATATTGGCTGATTTTTTAAAACTGCCTTTGGAAAACATCTTTGAGGGTCGACCTTTCGGGCTAATAGGGAATTTTCCATACAATATATCATCTCAGATACTTATTAAAATGCTTCAATACAAGGAGCGTATTCCTGAGATGGTAGGGATGTTTCAAAAAGAGCTTGCGGAGAGGGTTATTTCAGGACCAGGGAGCAAAACATATGGTGTGATAAGCGTTTTGGTACAGGCTTATTATAAATGCGAGTATTTGTTTACGGTGCAACCAGGCTCTTTTTCCCCTCCGCCTAAAGTTAAGTCAGGTGTGATACGACTTACTCGTTTAGAAAAACAGAGTTTGGATTGTTCTGAAAAACTATTTCGCACAGTGGTAAAAACAGCTTTTCAGCAACGTCGCAAAATGCTTAGAAACACGATGAAGTCTTTGCTGCCTGATGATGACAAGCTTAAAGATGTTTTTTTTAATCAAAGACCGGAACAGTTAAGCGTTGAGGATTTTGTACGTTTGACACAATTTATAGAAGAAAATCAATAAACATATGGGACTTGAAGCTACGATGAATGAGGATTTAAAACTAGCCATGAAAAGTGGAGATAAAGCTGCTTTAAGGGCTATCCGAGCCATTAAAGCGGCCATCTTACTTTTCAAAACAGACGGCAGTGGCAGAGAATTAGATGAAGCGGCAGAGATTCAATTATTGCAAAAAATGGTGAAACAGCGACAAGACTCATTGGACATCTACCGCCAGCAGAATAGAGCAGATCTGATGCTGGTTGAAGAGGAGGAAATTGCTGTTATTCGCCGCTACTTGCCCCAACAACTGTCAGACGATCAATTGAAGGAGGCTATTCAGCAAATCATCAACGAAACAGCGGCAAGCGGAATGAAGGATATGGGAAAGGTGATGGGTGTAGCCAATCAAAGTCTGGCAGGTAAGGCAGAAGGAGCCAGGATTGCGGTAATAGTAAAATCTTTATTGGCCGGATAAATTAAATTTGAGAAAAAGAACGTGATTGATGAAATGGGCTGAAAACCAACTAAAACAGGCAGGATTGCGCATCACACAGCACAGAAAGGACGTGCTTGACTGGCTTCGGGAGCAGGGAAAACCGGTTACACTTTTAGAGCTAAATCGATTTTTTTCTGCTAAAATTAACAGAATAACTTTATACAGAATATTGAATGACTTAGCTGAAGCGGGCATGTTGAAAATGTTTTATGGGCAAGATGGTCATAAATACATCGAAGAAGGTTTTCAGATAGCAAAAGGAGTAGAACATGAAGAGCACGGACATGTCCATTTTCAATGCAATAGCTGCGATGAGGTGTTTTGTTTGGACAATATAGAGGTAAAAAACCTCCCCAAAGGATTTAATATATCCCCGGCGCAAAGCATTTTGATTGGTTTGTGTGAGAGATGCCATTAATTTTTTTCCAAAAAACGCATTAAATTGCCAATCAATTACTATCTTTGCACTCCGGTTTAAAAGAAGGCCATAACATTTAAGCATTTTACCAACAAAAACCGTTTTACGGTTCAAAACATATCGCGGAGTGGAGCAGTTGGTAGCTCGTCGGGCTCATAACCCGAAGGTCGTAGGTTCGAGTCCTGCCTCCGCTACTAAAGAGGGGAGTCAACTGTGTTCAGTTGGCTCTTTTCTTTTAAAAAATAGGATAAAAAAACTCGTGATTATTGACGATTGTTTTTGCAACAAATCCCTCATTATGTGGTTCTTATTAAATGGATTCTCCAACCAATATTAAAAAATCAGAAGCTAAAAACAGGCATAAGCTGTTTAGCCTGCTGCTTTCTGAATCGGTGAGAGAGGTTGCCGAAAGATATATTGTAGGGTTGGCTATACTGGGATTTTTGACACATTTGTTTCTTATTGGATTAAGGCATTTTGGTTTTTTTCCAGAACACGAACTCCTGAGCAACACTTTATTGGCAATTTATACCCCCTTTTCTATAATTTTGATTTATGAGGTCTACCTGCTGGTGTATTACCTTCCAAAAAGCATTTCCCTCTATATCGGTAAACAATATGAAATTATAACTCTTGTGGTTATTCGAAAGATATTTAATGATATAAGCAATGTTGAGATTACTTCAGATTGGTTTTATGTAAGTGGTGATTTGCAATTTACATACGATATTACAGCATCGTTGATTATGTTCTTTTTAATTAGCCTGTTTTATAAACAAATACCCAATCGGCTAAATGTCGCTGAAAACATAAATCAACATCCCAATACCAATAGATTCATAGAAATAAAAAAATGGGTTTCGATAAGCTTGGTGCTTGTTTTACTTTTTTTGGCAGTCTTCAATTTTTATAATTGGTTAAGTGATGTTTCTTTGAGACAGCCTAGTGAATTTAATTCACTAAAAGAGTTGAATAAAATTTTCTTTGAAGACTTTTTTACGGTACTCATTCTTACAGACGTCTTGCTTTTGTTAATTAGCTTTTTGTATACGCAGACATTTCATCATGTAATGAGAAATTCAGGATTTATTATATCTACTGTTCTCATCAAGATGAGTTTTGGGCAGGACGGTATGGCGGGGAGTATATTAAATATAGCAGCCGTTTCTATTGGCCTTCTTTTCATGTATATTTATTCTAGATATGAAAAAATACAAGCCTCTAACTAACAATTTTATAAATTACATATTGCCATATATCGTCCAACTTAAATAGTCAAAGATGTATAATTTATGACCATAAAAGTTACTTTGAAAAATTGAAAAGCGCTCTGTCTTTAAATTACTTTTTCAGTTTTGACTCCTGAAACGTAATAGACAGAGCGCTTGAAATGTATTTTAAGATCTTTATTTTAAATAAAATCCATAATATTGGAAGTGTTCAGCGGGTAGCTGTTTTATTTCCAACTTCTTTCCACAGGAGCATTTGGATCAGGTGGCATATTGGGCAATATTTTC
>CAYUZA010000022.1:15996-22523 GCA_964449535.1 uncultured Saprospiraceae bacterium | reverse complement strand
AAACTGACCTCTTTTTCATTCTCTTACTGTAAACACTAAAAGCAAAAATTTGCCACAAGGATAATTCATTTTACACTTTGACAAGCTTTTACTTTACACTTTGCTAAGAGAAGTAACCCTCTGCCTATCCAAAAGTCGAAGTTTATACACAAATCTACTATGCGGTGTAAACTTGAAAAATGATCATACTGTGTGAAGCGAATCACCGGATACTGGTGTTTTTTATCCGGCCTATTACATTTATTCAAAGGGAAAAATGTAAACTAATACACATTTTCAAATGAAAAAATGCAACCAATACACTTTTTCAAATGAAAAAATGTTTCAGGCTAACAAATTTTCAAAGGAAAGTTTTATTTTTGAGTTAAATATTTTAGCAAAATGTACCGGAAAGCTATTGAAGAGTTAGCAGTTTGGAAAAATAATCCGAATAGAAAGCCCTTGATCATACAAGGAGCCAGACAAGTGGGTAAGACTTGGATAATGAAGGAATTTGGCTCCAAATATTTTAAAAATGTAGTATATATCAATTTTGAAAGTAGTGTGAGCTTACAAACAGTTTTTAGAGATGATTTTTCTGTATCAAGATTGATCACTGTCTTCGAAATCGAGTCAAGACAAAAAATACACGCAAACGACACACTCATTTTACTCGACGAAATTCAAGAGGCAGAAAAAGGGCTCACTGCGTTAAAGTATTTCCAGGAAAATGCCCCTGAGTATTTTGTTATTGCTGCCGGATCACATTTGGGAGTTTCTTTACAAAAAAACACTTCTTTCCCTGTTGGGAAAGTTGATTTTGTACATCTGTTACCCATGAGTTTTGAAGAATTCTTACTAAATCACAATGAGCATGTCATGGTGAATGCCATGCAAGCTAAAGAGTGGGAAATCATGGATGTTTTTCATGAAAAACTTACCCAGTACCTGCGCTTGTTTTACTTTATTGGCGGCATGCCGGAGGCTGTTTATACCTACTTCAAAACACATGATTTAGCACAGGTTCGAAAGATTCAAGCCAATATTTTGGCAGGCTATGAGCATGATTTTTCAAAGCACGCGCCCTTAGAAATCGTGCCAAAAATAAGATTGGTATGGCAGACTATTTTGAGTCAATTATCCAAGGACAATAAGAAGTTCATATATGGACAAATAAAAAAAGGTGCCAGAGCCAAAGAATTTGAAGCCGCAATCAATTGGTTAGTCAATTCGGGTTTGATTTTGAAATCAATGCGGGTTTCAAAGCCCGGTATCCCGCTAAAATCTTATGCGAATATGGATGCGTTTAAATTGTACATTTTGGATGTAGGCTTATTAAATGCTATGGCAGATATCAGTGAGCAAATTTTGTTACATAAGAATCAAATCCTGGTTGAATTTAAAGGGGCGCTGACAGAACAGTTTGTAGCACAGGAATTGATCGCAAAGTATCCATTGTATTATTGGGCTGCTGAAAATGGAAGCTCGGAATTGGATTTTTTGATAAAGTCAAATCAATATCTTGTGCCTGTTGAAGTCAAGGCTGAGGAGAATTTGAAGTCAAAGAGTCTACGTGTATTTGAAGATAAATTCAACACCGGGCATGCTACGCGTTTTTCTATGAGTAAATACAGAAAAGATGACTGGTTGGTTAACCTGCCGCTTTATACTGTTTTTACTTTGTGATTAGGGCTAAGTTTAACAAAACATCTATGCTAAATCAAAGCGGCTTTTTGCTCCAGCAAAGGATCAATTCAGGATCGGTATTTTTTTTGCAACTTATCCAATATAGGGTTTTAGCTAATAATGCAATACGTAGTAAGTAGAGCTATCTATTGGGATGTATATTATTGGTACTCGATTTACATTTCCATCGGTTTTAATGCTAATTGGTCTTCGGTGCTTTTGCTTTAAACAGGTCAAAAAGTAAAATAAAGAGCTTAGCAGGTGTATGTGTAAGGATAGGGATATTGTAGGTTTAAAAATAGGAGACTTGACATTTGCATCAAACTTTATGTTTGAAAAAAGTAATCCTTGCAGTCTTTTGTAATTGAATATTTTTGTTTTCGGTTATTAGACTTAACCATTAGAGACTATGAAAAGCACTTGGTGCCGAGCTCAGTGTTCGAAAGTTAATTGGCCGTTAAATTAGTCGGATGGTTTATCTCCATCCAAAGTCGCATGTCCATTTGCATTTTGTAACTTATCTTTAAAGCTGTAAAAGTATACTATGATGTTTCAAATGATTAAAAGAAGGTTGAACAAAGAGATCTATCAGGGAGTATTTCTGGTCTTATGTATTTTGGTGGTAGCTTGTAATGCGAAGACTACGAAGGCAGGAACTTCAGATGATTCTGGGAAAGCGTTGCCATCGGATAGGAGTATGCAAATTGCCTTTTACAATGTAGAGAACCTGTTTGATACCATACCCTCGGCGACTACCAAAGACGATGATTTCACACCGGCAGGGAAACAGAAATGGACCGCGGAGCGATACGCAAAAAAAGTTGCCGATCTGGCAGCCGTATTCGATTCCATGCAGTGGCCGGATATCATCGGATTGGCTGAAGTGGAGAACCGCCAGGTGCTGGAAGACCTGGTACGCCAAATGCCCGCTGCACATAGTTATGAGATCGTTCATTTTGATTCTCCAGATGATCGGGGTATCGATGTGGCGCTTTTATTTAATGATAAGAATCTACGAGTCATCAGTGAGCATGCGCTGCCGGTCCTGATTCGAATCGATACGGCAGAGGTGAATACCCGGGATATATTGTACGTGGCTCTTGTTCATCAGGCATTTCAGGATACGTTTCATGTGTTTGTCAATCACTGGCCATCTAGAGTGGGTGGGAAGCTGGAGACAGCTCCCCGGCGGATGAAGGCGGCACAGGTGCTCCGTAGCGCCGTGGAGGGACTTTGGACTGCTATGCCACAGGCGCATATCGTGATTATGGGCGATTTTAATGACACCCCGGTGGATGAAAGCATACAATATGTCTTGTCAGCCATAGGGGCGACAACCGGTCAGGTAATGGTCAATCTCTCCGAACCTGCTGCCAAATCAGGTCTGGGCAGCTACAATTACCGGGGTAATTGGGATATGCTGGATCAGGTGCTGGTTTCGGGATCATTACTTAACCAATCTTCATTGGGCACCCTAGACTTTGAAGTATTCTACCGTCCTTTTCTATTGTTTGAGAATGAGCGCCTCGGATTTACGCCCAACCGTACCTATGGAGGACCCAATTACTACGGTGGCTACAGCGATCACCTGCCGGTCCGCGTCCGCACTTTGCAGAAAAATTCGAAGTAATCCCGCAGGAATTCGTTGGAGTGTTAATTGGATGTCCCACTACTCAGTTTGGGTTTGAACCGGTCATCTGTGAGCGAGTGCAGAAACGCCACCAGCTGGCTTTTTTCCTGTGACGTCAATCCCAGGGGTTTTATATCCGGATCCCGGTTGATGGCATCGGGCACTACTTTGTCCGGATCATTGTAGTAGGCTACCACCTCTTCCAGCGTGGCGAACATCCCATTGTGCATATACGGGGCAGTGACAGCTACGTTTCTTAGGCCAGGCACCTTGAATTTTCCGATGTCGGCCACATTCCGCGTGATTTCATAGCGGCCGGTATCCTGTAGATTTTTACCATTGAACAAACCGATATTGCGAAATTCATCTCCTGTAAAATCCGGGGTAAAGTGACAGACATTGCAGTTGGCCTTTCCAAAAAAAAGTGATCGCCCGGCCAATTGATCCTCGGTCATGGCATGAGGCATGTCATTCAGATAGCGGTCATTTTCTGTATCGGAGGTTTCCAGGCTTTTTTCAAAATAGGCTATGCTCGCCTGCAATAGCTTGAGATTGGCTTCTTTGCCAAATACCTGTTTGAAAAGCGGGCCGTACTTCGCTGAACGGTTGAGCCTGGCTACCACGCTGTCCCTGTTAAAGCCCATTTCGTGCTCGTGTTCCAGTGGAAGGAGCATTTGATCTTCGAGAGAGGCCGCCCTGCCGTCCCACATAAAGATATCTCTAGAGGCCATATTCATGGCGCTGGGTGTATTGCGACGGGTCAGATGACCGCCAATTCCTTTGCTAAATGCGGTGGTGTCGGCAAAGGCAAATGCTGGACGGTGACAGCTGGCACAGGATATGGTGCTATCAAGGGAGAGTATGGGGTCATTGAAGAGCATTTCTCCTAACTGCTCCACCCGAAGGGCATTAGAATTTATATCATTTTGGTGGCTGGCTAACCAGAGCAAAGCACCTAATGAAATGGCCGTAGCAGTCAGTATTTTTTTCATAATTTTATATAGCGCTGACACGCTACAAAGGTACGCCTTATTTGTCTTCTATGGGATGTATACCGCGTATTATAGAATTGGTTTAAATTAATGCAAGGAGGAAAATTAACCATCCGGTGCTTAAAAAACATGCATACTGACTAAATGTCAAAGAGCTGTGTGTTTATTCTGTCAAAATTGCATTATAGAGGTCGTAATAAGTCTTTAGCACAAAATTTGCTATACTTCTTTGCAGCCCATTTGGGACCAAAAAAAAGTTATGTTTAAAAATATTCACCAATTCGCTGGTTTGGAAAACGATGCTGAATTTATGCCTGTAATCAATATTGAAACGGATACAAAGGAACTTGAAGGCGACTTGCCGGATAGTCTGCCGGTTTTACCGCTCAAAAATCAGGTTTTATTTCCAGGCGTAGTTATACCCATTACAGTAGGCAGAGACAAGTCATTGAAAGCTGTCCAGGAGGCTCAGAAACAGGATAAGTTGATATCCGTCCATACCCAAAGAGACCAACAAGTAGAAGACCCTGGAGTACTTGATCTTTATGAGATTGGAACGGTTGCCCGTATCATGAAAATTATCAAAATGCCAGATGGGAATACTACCGTCATTTTACAGGGTAAAAGTAGAGTTCGTTTCCTGGAAGAAGTTCATGAACACCCCTATATTCGTGTCAAAGCGGAAAGATTAAACTATGTGTATCCGTCTGATGATCTTGAATTCCAAGCGCTTATTAGCTCTACTAAAGAAACGGCACGTGAAATTATAGAGCTGTCTCCCCATATCCCCTCAGAAGCAGTAATGCTGTTAAAAAATATCGATGACAATATATTTCTGATGAATTTTATTGCATCTAACCTAAATGTGGGCCTTGAGGTCAAACAGGGTATACTTGAGTTGGATGATTTGATGGAAAAAGGTCAGAGCATTTTGACTCAATTAAATCATGAACTTCAGTTGCTGGAGTTGAAAGATAAAATCGAAGGAAAAGTAAGGCAGGACTTAGAAAAACAACAACGAGATTATTTTTTGAATCAGCAGTTGAAAACCATTCAGGAGGAATTGGGGCAAAATCCTGCGGAGTTGGAAATACAAAATCTCCTGGCGAAAGCGGAAAAAAAGAAATGGCCTGTCCGTGCAAGAGAATTATTCGAAAAAGAACTGGATAAGCTAAGGCGCATCAATCCCCAGTTTGGAGAGTACTCGATACAATTAAACTATATAAATTTCATTATGGATTTGCCATGGGACGAGCAGTCTCGTGACAATTTTGATTTGGCAAAAAGCGCTAGAATTCTGGATGAAGATCATTATGGCCTGAAAAAAGTAAAGGAGCGTATTCTTGAACATCTTGCCGTTTTGAAACTGCGGAAAGATATGAAGGCCCCTATTTTGTGTCTGGTAGGACCCCCGGGTGTGGGAAAAACCTCCCTGGGAAAATCCATCGCTCGTGCACTGAACAGACAATATGTCAGAATGTCACTCGGAGGGTTGCATGACGAATCTGAAATACGTGGTCATCGCAAAACTTATATAGGTGCCATGCCGGGGCGTATTTTGCAATCGCTCAAAAAAGCAGGTAAAGCAAATCCGGTATTTATCTTGGATGAGATAGATAAACTAGGTCGTGACTTTAGGGGAGATCCTTCTTCAGCATTACTTGAGGTGCTTGACCCTGAACAGAATAATAGCTTTTATGACAACTATCTGGAGACCGAGTATGATCTATCCAAAGTTTTATTCATCGCTACGGCCAATTCATTGAATACCATACAACCTGCCTTACTAGACCGTATGGAGATCATTGATCTTTCAGGGTATGCGTTGGAAGAAAAAGTAGAGATAGCTCGAAGACACCTGATGCCTGAAAATATAAAGGAGCACGGGTTGAAGCAAGGTCAATTTGTAATGGAAGACGATGCACTCAAGTACCTTATACATCACTATACCCGTGAATCAGGAGTTCGTACATTAAATCGGAAGATAGGAGATTTGATGCGCCGTGTGTCCAAACATATCGCTATGAAGGAGGCTTATAATCCGAACATAGGTATAGAACAGGTTAGAGAAATCTTAGGCATTGAGACTTACAAGAAGGAGGCTTATGAAGACAAGCCACTTCCAGGTGTAGCTGTTGGCTTGGCTTGGACGGCGGTAGGTGGGGATATTCTGTATATTGAAGCCATCGCCAGTAAAGGCAAGGGCAAATTAACCCTCACTGGCAATCTGGGCGATGTTA
>CAYUZA010000022.1:0-15986 GCA_964449535.1 uncultured Saprospiraceae bacterium | reverse complement strand
ATGAAAGAATCTGCTCAAACAGCATTGAGTTTTATCAAGGCCAATGCATCATCGCTCAAACTAAGCGCTGAACTTTTTGAGGAGGTAGATATTCATATTCACGTTCCCGAAGGGGCTATTCCTAAAGATGGACCATCTGCAGGTATTACTATGCTTACTGCTATCGCTTCTGCGCTATGTCGCAAGCCTGTAAAACCCTATCTTGCTATGACTGGTGAAATTACCCTAAGGGGGAAAGTTCTACCGGTAGGAGGCATTAAAGAGAAGATTTTAGCAGCCAAAAGAAGTGGAATAAACACGGTAATGCTTTGCGAAGACAATCGAAAAAATATTGAGGAAATTGAACCTGCCTACATTGAAGGAATGGAATTTGTGTACGTTACCAAAATGGAGGAAGTATTGCAACATGCTATTGGTGTCTGGGATTTCTGATTTTTTCAGTTATAGATAGCCAGATATGCCTCAGCGTTTCTTTCCATCCAGATGGAAAATGCTATTTTCCAACCAGAGTTAAAGAGCGTTGGTTCGTTTTTTTTCAGTATCGCGCAGAAAGAAAAACAGAAATAAGGCTATTTTTGGTCTAATAAATTTTGTAGCCCAAAAACTCTGCTCTAATTTACAGCGTTAATCAGAGTATAAATTACTACTACATGAGCAGAATTGGCCTTCTTGTTTTTTGGTTTATCATTGGTTTTTCACTAAAAGGGTGGATTTACGCACAAGAATCGGGGGATTTGATACAGTTTTCCGGTATGATTGTTACTGAGGAAAAGAAATCTTTGGTGCCGCTTCCCTTTACGAATGTAACTATACAAGGAAGTAGTCGAGGGACTTACGCGAATTTGGATGGTTTTTTTTCTATCGTGGCGAGAAAAGGCGATGTGGTGGTTTTTTCGGCAATTGGATTCAAAACGGTCGAATACACCATCCCTGAAGAATTAAAAGAAAATCGCTACTCCATTTATCAATTGATGGTAGAAGATACAGTTAATCTTCCGGTAACCATGATATATCCATGGCCTAGCAAAGAGCATTTTAGAATCGAATTTTTACAGATGGATGTCAAAGATGACATGCAAGACAGGGCTCTGGCCAACCTGAATGAAAAAACAATGGCTAATTTGAGGGAAGGAATGCGTCATGATGGGGTAGAAACAGGTAGTATGTATCTTAAACAGCAAGCAAGCGAATACTATCATTTTGGACAACTTAGACCTATGAATGTATTTAATCCATTAGCGTGGAGAGATTTCATAAAAGCATGGCAAGACGGAAAGTTTAAAAATAAAAAATAACATATAAAAAAATATAATACGTAATCAATTAAATTACATGCAATGGGATTGTTTGATTTTATAAGAAATGAATTAGTTGAGGTAATTGACTGGGTAGAGGATGATCGCGATACAGTATTGTATAAGTGGCCTCATGATAAAAACAATATAAAATACGGAGCCAACCTTACCGTGCGGGAGTCGCAGACTGCCCTTTTTGTCAATGAAGGTGTGATGGCCGATGTATTTGAACCGGGAAGATTTGAGCTGGTTACTGCAAATATGCCGGTTCTTACTTCACTGCGCAACTGGGACAAAGGATTTAAATCACCCTTTAAGGTAGACGTTTATTACATCAGCACTCGTCAATTTACAGGCCTTAAATGGGGTACCACCAATCCTATTATATTGCGTGATCCTGAATTTAAGCAGGTTAGAGTCAGGGCGCATGGAATGTACTTTATCAGGGTTAAAGATCCTGTGCTCTTTTTTAAAGAGTTTGCTGGTACATCAAGAATACTGAAGATCCAAGAGCTGGAGGAAAAATTGCGGGAATTGGTAGCGCCAAAATTTGGAGAAGCAATTGCAGGTGCAGGTGTTTCAGTATTGGACCTGGTTGCTACTTATTCAGAATTAGGAGATAAGATTGCGCCACAGTTACAAGCTGATTTTGATCCCTTCGGACTTGAATTGACTAAATTTCAGATTACGTCCACTACGCTTCCTAAAGAAGTTGAAGAGTTTTACGACAAGATGACCAATATGCATATGCTCACTGATATGCAAAAGTTTCAGCAATTCCAGGCGGCACAGGCTCTGGAAAAAGCAGCGGACAATGCTGGAGCAGCAGGCGAAGGACTGGGTATGGGCATGGGATTAGGTATGGCAGGTATGATGCTTCAACAACAACAGCAGGCTGCCAATTCAAATCCATCCACAGCTTCTCAGGATAATGCCAGCAAAGAAGATACGATGAAATTACTCCGCGAATTGGCAGAATTGCGACAAATGGGCGTACTTTCTGAAGAGGAGTTTGAAAGCAAGAAAAAAGAATTGCTCGCCCGTTTATAATTGCATTAGATGGCGGATTGGTCTGGGGAAGAAAAATTATTGGAAAAGGTACTGGAGATTGATTGCCCATCTTGTGCCTCACGTTTGTATTATTCCGCTGAACATAAGATGCTTAGGTGCAACCATTGTGGTTACAAAGAAGAATTCAGTCGCGAAAATGGTGAGGTGGTTGAAGTGGATCTGAAAGCGGCCCTCCTTCAATTAGGTGAATATATCCCAGAAACCAGCGGACGTCAAATTTATGATTGTGGTGGCTGTTCGGCCAAATTTGCCGTAGATAGCGGCCAGCCAAGAATTGTGTGTGCTTTTTGTGGTTCTGAAAATGTAAATCTTGAGGCTTTTGAACATAAATATGTAAAACCATCCGGCATTTTACCTTTTCTAATTCCTAGAGGTGAAGCTGTAGCGCGTTTTCAAAAATGGATCAGATCTGGCTGGTTTCACCCCAATTCTTTAAAGCATCTTGCCCAACTAGATTCGCTGCACGGGGTGTATATTCCCTTCTGGACTTTTGATGCTCATACCACTAATCAATGGAGTGGTGAAGCAGGATATTACTACTATGAAACTGTTCGGGTGAAGGTAAATGGTCAATGGCAAACCAAAGAGGTACAGAAAAC
This sequence comes from uncultured Saprospiraceae bacterium, assembly GCA_964449535.1. Taxonomy (GTDB): domain Bacteria; phylum Bacteroidota; class Bacteroidia; order Chitinophagales; family Saprospiraceae; genus SLDF01. Next base: position 13,021 of record CAYUZA010000022.1, on the reverse strand, counting down.
TCGTTGGGTTTTTAAATCCGGTTCATTTGATCATTTTTTTGACGATGTGGTCGTCTCAGCGTCGGCTAATCTTAAGCAATCATTTTTAGATAGAATTTTGCCCTTTGAGTTGCCTGATTTGGTAAACTTTGATCCGCGACTATTGGTAGGTTGGGAATCTGAGATTTATTCCGTAGAACTGGATCAGGGTTGGGAACGAGGCGACAAAATAATGGATCAGCAGCTTTATTATATGGCCATGACTGCCCTCGGTGGCGACACCCAGCGTGGACTCACCGTCAAATCACAAAAATCCGATCAAACATTCAAGCATATTTTGCTTCCCATATGGCTGGCCTCCTACAAGTACAAAAACAAAATTTACCGCTTTGTCATCAATGGCCAAAATGCCAAAGTTCATGGAGAAAAGCCTATTTCATGGTGGAAGATAGCATTGCTGATTCTCCTGTTTTTAGCTATTGTTGCTGGGATATATTTTTATAGAGAAGCCAATGTAGGCTAAATCAATCTTATGCTGAATCTGCTTTCAATAGGTTAGGCTGTCTGTAGTAAATATTTGGTATTTTTGTCCCGTTGGAGTTGAGCTAATTGCCTTTCCTTCATTTTTAATCCGAAAAATGTAACCAAACAAATGATTCAGGTATTCGTAACCGGTGGAACCTTTGATAAGGAATATAATTTTACCACAGGTGAGCTTAATTTCAGAGATACCCATTTACCTGAGATGTTTGCCCGAGGGCGATGCACAGTAGCAATAGATGTTAAGACCCTGATGATGATGGATAGCCTTGAAATGAGTGAGGAAGATCGACAAATCATCATTCATAATTGCCGAAGAGCCGTAGCGGATAAAATATTGATAACTCACGGTACGGATCGTATGGTGCAGACAGCCAGCGCTTTAGCTGCCGAAAACATGGATAAAACCATCGTGCTAACCGGAGCAATGATACCCTATGCTTTTGGCACTTCATCAGATGGTTTTTTTAATTTGGGTAGTGCATTGGCCTTTGTCCAGGTTTTGCCCCCAGGCGTCTATGTTGTGATGAACGGCCGTTATTTTGAGTGGAATAAGGTCAGGAAGAATAAGGACACGGGCTACTTTGAAGAATTGTTAACAGCATAAAAAATCAGGATAATATGGAAACGTCCCGTTACCACATGCGAGGTGTGTCTGCCGATAAAGAAGATGTGCATCAAGCCATACGCAGCATGGATAAAGGATTGTATCCCAATGCATTCTGCAAAATTTTGCCAGACATCACTGGAGGAGATCCAGCTTATTGTAACATCATGCATGCCGATACAGCAGGTACCAAACCTAGTCTGGCATATATTTACTGGAGAGAGACAGGCGATACCAGCGTATTTTCTGGAATAGTGCAGGATGCTATGGTGATGAATCTTGACGATATGGCATGCGTAGGTTGCGTGAACAATATCGTTATCTCCTCGACTATCGGCCGAAACAAGCACATTATTCCAGCTGAAGTGCTGGAGGTTCTTATCCAGTCTAGCGCTCAGTTTATTGATAAAATGCGCGATTGGGGTGTGAATATGTTTCATGCAGGCGGCGAAACCGCCGATGTGGGCGATATCGTACGGACCTTGGATGTTGGCTTTACATTTTTTTCCAGAATGAAAAGAAGTGATCTTATCGTCAACGACATCAAGCCAGGACAGGTCATTGTGGCGGTTGCATCAGATGGACAAGCTGTCTATGAAGATTTTTACAATGGTGGTATGGGTTCCAATGGACTTACCTCCGCCAGACACGATGTTTTTTCCGGCATTTATACACTCAAATATCCAGAGAGTTTTGATATATCTATCCCGGCTGAGGTAGTTTACAGCGGTACGAGAAGGCTGAGTGATGAAATAGTCTTAGATGGTCATTCTATTACGTTAGGAAAATTGGTGTTGTCTCCGACTAGAACGTATGCTCCCTACATTCAGCGCATATTAGCAGTGGCTAAAGAAAACATTAAAGGTATGATACACTGTACTGGCGGTGGTCAAACCAAGGTGGCTAAATTTCTAAACAGCGCAAGGGTAGTAAAAGATAATCTATTTCCAATTCCTTTATTGTTCCAATTGATCCATGAAGAGAGCGGTACTGATTGGCGAGAAATGTATCAGGTCTTCAATATGGGTCACAGGCTTGAAGTATATACCCACCAAGGTGCAGCAGATGCATTGATTCAAATCGCACATGAAATGGGGCTAAAGGCACAAATAGTGGGTAGAGTAGAGGCGGCTGATGCACCCGCTGTCATTCTGAATACTCCTTATGGTGAATTTTCTTATGGACATTAAAATGCTATTGAGCCATGCAACAAAAAGTTTCTGTCGTTTTTCCTTTAATTCTAATTCTGGTACTCGTTGTGGTTCTGTTTTTTTATTTGCAAACCTCAATAGAGAAAGCGGCAATTGTCTCTCGGCAGCAAGCCCAGGAACTATGGTTGAAAGCTTATGTTCAAAAATGTAATGGGGTAGAACCGGATGCAGCTTACATGAGCCAATTGGAGGAATTGGCCCAATTGGATACCACTTGGCAATCTCTGTATGAATGCCTGCGTAGTGATTCAGCATTGCCCAAGTGATCGGGCTTTCATCGAATTTTTGGATATTCCTGTAAACCTCCCGCATAGTTTCTTTAATTTTATTTCATTCTTTGTTAATATTGCATTCCTATAAAAATCTGGTTATGAAGAAGTTTCTTTTGAGTTTTGTTTTTGTTGTATGTTTTATACTTTCCTATGCCACAGATGGCATGTGGCTTCCTCAATTACTTAAAAAATTGAATGAGCCAGAAATGAAAAGTCTGGGTATGCGGATTAGTGCTGAGGATATCTATTCTATTAATAAAGGAAGTATCAAAGATGCAGTAGTTCACTTTGATGGTGGTTGCACAGGTGAAATCGTGAGCTCAAAAGGTTTACTATTGACCAATCACCACTGCGGTTATGGGCAGATTCAACAACATTCAACGGTTGAAAACAATTATCTGAAAAATGGTTTCTGGGCAGCTAGTTATGCAGAGGAACTTCCCAATAAAGGACTTTCCGTTACTTTTGTGCGTCGCATAGAAGACATAACTAAGGCTGACTTGGAAGGAGTGACCGCAGGTATGACCGAAAAAGAAAGGATGTCACAAATTGATAAAAACATGGAGGTTATTCGCGCCAACACTACAAAAAAAGCAAGCGAATCCATATTGATCCGTAGTTTTTTTGAAGCAAATGAGTTTTATATGATAATTACCGCTACATATAGGGATGTACGCTTAGTGGGCACACCACCTGATTTTATCGGTAAATATGGCGCAGATACTGACAATTGGATTTGGCCTCGCCACACAGGTGATTTTGCAGTATTTAGAGTTTATGCTGGTCCGGACAACGAACCAGCTGAGTATAGCCCTGACAACAAGCCCTATGAACCCAATTATTTTTTACCAGTCAGTACGGGTGGGCTAAAAGAAAATGATTTTCTGATGGTCATGGGTTTTCCAGCGCGCACAGATCAATATCTACACTCTGCAGCTATAGAAATGGTTAAAAATACGGTAAACCCCACCAGAGTGGCTATTCGCGACCGCGCCTTAGCCATCATGGATGAAGCTATGCGTAAAGACCCAGTAGTCAAACTACAATATGCTGACAAACAAAGTCGTATTTCAAATGGATGGAAAAAATGGAAGGGTGAGTCTTTGGGTTTAGAGAAAACCAATGCTATTCGTGAGCGTAAGAAATACGAACGCGAGTTTCACAGAAGGGTTCAGCAAAATCCAGATTTTACTGCCTATAAATCATTGTTAGACAGTATGGAAGCTGCTTACAAGTTGCTAACTCCATTTGCTTTAAAGCATGAAATTTACCAGGAAACTATGGTTCGCCATATTGAAATAGCTAAAATGTCTGGAAATTTGATTAATCTGATTGAATTAGGTCAGAGGTCAGGTGCCGAGGCATTTGAAGTGAGACGTCAAGCGATTAAGGGTCAGCTTGATGGTTATTTTAAAGATTACCAAATGGATGTTGATCGCAGGATTACGGCAGCTATGCTGCAATATTATGTGGAGAACATGCCGGAATCTTTGCAGGGTAATTCACTAATCGAATGGAAAACCACTTTTGGCAACGATTGGGACAAAGTGTCTAAATTTTTATTTAGTCAAAGTAGCCTTACATCTAAAGAAGCAATGGTTAAATTGCTGGATATGGATTTTGAGGCCTTCAAATCTAAATTGGAGCAAGAGCCTTTGAGTCAGTTGTCAAAAGAGTTGGAGGCATTATATAGAAGTGAAATTTCACCCACCTACAATCAACTACAGGAAAAAATCAACCAATACAAGCGCACATATATGCAAGCTCAGCGTGATGTATACAAAGAAAGAGCTTTCTATCCGGATGCAAATAGGACATTACGGGTTTCTTATGGGAAGGTTGCGGGTTATGAAGCCCGCGATGCTGTTCAATTTGAACCATTTACCACGATAGATGGTGTAGTCGAAAAATATATTCCAGGAGATTATGAATTTGATCTGGATGAGCGTTTCAGGCAGTTGGTCAAAGACCGACAGTTTGGTTCATACGGACAAGATGATAATCTTATTGTCAACTTTTTAGGTACGGTTCATACTACCGGGGGAAATTCAGGCTCACCTGTACTCAATGGCGATGGCCATCTCGTGGGTCTTCTATTTGACGGTGCCTGGGAAGGTGTTATGAGTGACATTTACTATAGTGACCTTTTAGTCCGATCTATCATGGTGGATATTCGCTATGTACTTTGGGTAATGGATGTGTATGCAGGTGCAAAACACTTGGTGGATGAAATGCAGGTAGTATCTGCGAAAAAATAACTATTGGTGTGGATGAAGGCAGATTGTATTGGGAACCAATTTACGAAGGAACGGGATTTGAGGTTCCTGAGCTTGGACTTACGGTTCGTATTGGTCAGACCCATCCATCATTAGATCATTGGTTAGCGGAGAATGGTTGCTCCACCTTTGCCATCATAACCGGTTGGAATCCAATGTCTGAGCAGACTGATGAAACGTATAATACATTGGCAAATATTCGTCTGCTGGCAACACTAAATGATGATTATCTTGTATTGCCAGCTTTAGGGGTACCTGATGAGGGTGATTGGGAAGCAGAAGAGTCCTTCCTTGTAGCGGGTATCTCTGAAAATAAAGCCACCCAATTGGCTAAAGCCTATCGGCAAAGAGCTTTCGTCTTTGGGCTGCTGAACCAAAAGGCATGTTTGATCTGGCCATGAAACAATGATAGGATATTGCCTTATTCCACATCAGTTTCAGATTCCGCATCGTTGTCTGTGCTCTGAGACAGTTGCTTGGTTGTTTTGGCTCCTAGTGCCTTTATTCGCTGCGCTGTACTCAGCACGTTGCCTCTGCCTTCAGACAATTTTTTGTAGGCCTCCTCATAGTGCTCATCTGCTTTTCGAATGGCTGTCTTTATTTTTCCCATATCATCAGCAAATCCCACCAGTTTGTCATACATGCTTCCAGCCAGTCGGGAAATCTCAAGAGCATTTTGATTTTGGTGCTCATTACGCCATATATTGGCTACTGTACGGAGGGTAGCCAATAGGGTAGTGGGACTGACAATCACAATATTTTTTTCAAAAGCATCATTAAAAATGTGGTGGTCTTTGCTCACGGCTAGCGCGAAGGCGGGCTCAATAGGCACAAAAAGTAGAACAAAATCCATAGAGGTTATGCCGGTCAGATTTTGGTAGTTCTTTTCGCTTAGGCCTTTTACATGTTTTCTTATGGATGACAAATGCTCCTTCAGGTAACTTTCCCGAGCGAGTTCATCTTCGCAATTCATGAAGTTTTCGTAAGCTACCAATGATACTTTTGAATCAATAATCATGTGCCGGTTGTCTGGCAAGGTGATCAGGACATCTGGTTGAAAGCGTTTACCCTCCTCATCCAGCAGTGAAGTTTGAAGTTGATATTCCCTATCTTTGACAAGTCCTGATTTTTCCAAAATACTTTCCAGTATAAATTCTCCCCAGTTGCCTTGCGTCTTAGTGTCACCTTTTAATGCCCTGGTGAGGTTTTGCGCTTCACTATGCATCACTTTATTCAGGTCGTGGAGCAGCCGGATTTCCTGTCTTAGGCTGGCTTTCTCTTTCCCTTCATCGGTATAATGCTGTTCCACTTTTTGCTCAAATTCCTTGATTTTTTCTTTCAGCGGATCGAGTATGTTGGTCAGGTTGGTCTTGTTTTGCTCGGTGAAGCGCTGGGTTTTTTCTTCCAGAATCTTGCCGGCCAGGGCCTCAAACTCATGGGTAAGTTTTTCATGCAATTGCAAAATTTCTGCCTTTTTCTCTGCCAATAAATCCTCTTTGGCAGACAATTCAGCTTTGAATTTTTCCAATTCACCATTCAAAACAACTGTTCGTTTCTGCTCCTGCTGGTATTGATCTTCTTTGTATTGCAACTGAGAGCGAAAACGATTTTCATCTTCTTCACGAAGCCTGCGCCATTCGTTTTCTCTGCTGTTGGCTTGTTGTTGAATACTCTGAATGTTAGCTTGTAAAACCGCCACCTCCCGCTCTAGAACAATACTCTTATCTGATTTTTGATATCGTAATCTGGCAATAACATAACCCATGACTAATCCGCTTGCCATAAACAAAATTCCTGTGATGATAAGGTTGTTTTCCATAATAATAAATTAAACTGTAATATACGATTTAATTTTAATATTTCAAAAAATAATTCCTTTTAAATTGAATGCGTTCCTCTTTCTTTGTCCATTATTTATTTTTTTTGTAGAACCCAAATATCCTGAGGCAGCGTATTTTGAGCAGTTGGGGTCTCAACTTTATGTTCTTTTATCTCATACATATAAAATAAATTTTTTATATATTTGGGAGGATGAAACGCAGAGTAGGTTCTATGTCCTTCTAGGACTTGTCCTCTAACTACAAGTTGACCCCCCTTGTAGTTTTTTTTCTCAGAATCAGTCAAGAGTGGCAGGAAATGATCTCCTTGAGTGCTTACGATAGCAAGACCTCCCGGCCGAAGTACCCTGTGTAGTTCGGCAGCCCATGCAATATGGTTTTCTTCAGACAAATGCGTAAAAATGGAAAATCCGTAGACAACATCCACTGAATCATCCGGCAGGTCTAAAGGAGGGGAAATCCCGTTTACTTTCCAGGTGATTCCCGAGAGATGCTCAGCACACCAAGCAATACTTTTCTCATTATAATCGCTTCCATACCAGCGAATATTCGGATCTAATTCAGGTAAATGTCTTATGATACGACCCGGACCACAACCCCAATCCAGCACATCGCGAGTTTGATCACCCTGATATTGACGAATTAAAGACAAAAGCCATATCGCGGCTGATTGACCACTTTGGTAATACTTCTCATAGTCCATCCGAAATGACTCATACATCAAATAGTCGGGCGGAATGGTAAAATCTGGGTGGCGTTTGGCGAAAGTGCTGTTTTTGGAAGCCATTCTCCATTTTTCTATCCTGAATCTGACGTTGTCAGCCAGGTATAGAAGGCCGCATTTGCGCAATAGGGTGCTTAATGTTGATCGCATCATAACTGTATCAGCTTACCGTAGCTCCTCCGCAACTGGATCCGCTACCCGCAGTGCATCCATAACAATGTTCACCTACAGCTATCGAGCGATTGGCCATATCCGCTGGATTGAATGTGCTTATATGATTTGATTTACTGGTGGTTACGGGTATTTCGAGCATCTGATTAAAATCACAATCGTACAGGAATCCATCCCAACCCACACTGATGGTATTGCGGCACATGAGTCCAGGAATTGCCATAGGATTGAACGCCTGGATAAGTTTGTCCATATAGGTGTTAAGGTTGCCAGAGCTGAGCAAATAATCTAAGAACCTACTAATGGGAAGGTTGGTAATGGCGAATAAATCATTGAATACCAGATGGTATTTTGATAGCAAGACTTCCTTGAACCTCTGTTTTAGCTCTTCCTGGGATCCGGGAAGAAATGCGCCTGCAGGATTGTACACTAAGTGAAGGTGCAAATTTGATTCAGGCTGTCCATATCCCACATCATTAAGCATTTTTAATGCAGTAATAGATTTTTGAAATACGCCTTCCCCCCTTTGTCGATCTGTTTTGCCCTCCTCAAAATAGGGTAGAGAACTCACTATGGTTATTTGATTTTTCTTGTAAAAGTCAGGAAGCGAATGATATTTTTTATTGGACACGATAATGGTCAAATTGCAACGAACCCATATATCCAGTGTCGGATGTTCTGCTCTAACCGCTTCTATAAATGGAACAAAAAATGGATTCATTTCAGGGGCACCACCTGTAATGTCAAGCATGCGGAATGGATGCGTACGTAATGCAGCCAAACAATGCTCCATGGTTTCCCATTGCATAATCTCCTTTCTATCAGGACCTGCATCTACATGACAATGTCGGCATACCTGGTTGCACATTTTTCCCACATTAATCTGCAAAATTTCAGGCGATAATGCATTTATGGGATATAGACCAAATGATTCCAGCTTTTCAGCAAATGATGGTCTACCCTTGTTTGTATCAATACTTTGTTCGAGTATTCCAGCCTGATGCTGTGCCTGACTCAGTGGACTATTTAGTATTTTCAAACTTTTCATGGTCCAAAATAACGATAATTCTCAATAGGAAAGCGTCCAACGCCTGGTGTTATGAGGAAAAATGTGGGTGGGAGAGGAATCTATGTTCCCCCCATCTCCCTCCTCACTTAAAATAATATCGCAGCACAACTCCCGCATGATCCCCAATATGCCTAAACACATATTCTTTGTTTTGTGGCTCTACGCGATACGTCACTTTGGTCAAAAACAAATGCCACGGCGCTATGGTGTAACTCAGTCCGATGTAAAAACCCCCTTTAGTCAGCGTGCGGTGCTCAAATCCAACTAAGGTAGTACTAACTGGTCTTGCAACACCGGTTTTTAGAGATTCCGCAGCAATATTACCACTTGTTGAAAACAATGCAGAAGGGGCAAACTGAATGGGTAAACCCGTGCTGAGATTTAAAAAGGAGGCATCACTCAATCGAAGGTAATATGCTGCAAATACCGGGATTTCATATATCAGAAATCGCATGCGAACAGATTCGAACACACTGCCATCCCGCACATAAGCCAATTGATTGCGCCGGGTCATGTTGATTCCTGTTTGGATAAAAAATGTCTGGTTAAGTCTTAGGGACAAAATTCCACCCAGTGAATAACCATTTAGGGGATCAATTCCCAGCGTCTTACCGTCAAGATCTGTAAAATTGGTCCTAATGTTGAGCAAATTAGTGGTAAACAAACCACCGGCTTGTACCCCGAAGGATACTAAAGGCATGTCATCTGAATAATAGCGCTGGGCTTGGATATGGATAGTGACCAAGCAGATGGCCAAAATCTTCACCCCGAGTCTGAAGGTTGTTTTAACGCGTCTTGTCATCTGAATATAACGAAAAATACATGGCTCATGTTTCATTTCTCAGCAGGATTATGCACGGCAGTACGTACTGAAAAACCATTTTCAATAGCGGAGTGGTTCAATTGTAGAAACAACAACGCACTAAGCGTGTGGGGATTTCGTATGTCCCCATTTCTAATCATTTCCCATACTTTTTCAGGCGAGAACCATTCCATTTCCAGGTATTCTCCGCTATCAGGTGAAGCGGCTTGAAGATATTTTTCATCAATTTCACCCCAAAAATGATGTATCCACTGCTTCTGAAATACTGGATTGGCTGGAACTCTTCCCAAATAGGCGCTCGTTTTTATGTGGTACCCAGTTTCCTCTAAAACCTCTCTAACTACAGCTTCCTGCGGGGTTTCTCCATCCTCTATGAGCCCTCCAGGCAATTCCCATTCAAGTGTTTGTGTGCCAAATCGAAACTGTCTGACCAGCACAATTTCACCGCCAGCATTGCAAACAACAGCATTACATGCGTCTTTGCCCTCCAGACGAATAGCTTGAAGCGTTTCTCCGGTTTCGGGATGAAAAGCTTCTGTAATCACGGCTTCAAATAGCGGGAGGCGGATGGATTCCAACTTGCGTCCCATAATCCATGGTTTCATGGCTTATTTTTTGGATATGGAGTAAAGGTAGTGCATGTACTGCTAATATGCAATATAGAATACTCGACTTACCTCCATGTATTAGACACTTTTAGCTGGTAGCAAGCGTTATCTTTGCAGCACCAAAAAATGAAAAGCCGCATGCGCTTGTCAAGATATATTGCCCGTCGTTTCAATCGCAGTTCAGCGCGCGTTTTTTCCTTTTTTATGAATTTGTATCCTCCTTATGTATTTTTTGGGGTGAGGGTTCATTTTAGTGACAATTTTTATACTTGCAAATTGAGTCTAGCCAATCGCTTTTATTTTAAAAATGGTCATGGAACTATATTTGGCGGCGCTATTCTGGCTGCTACCGACCCTATTCCGGCCGTCCAATTCTCGAGAATATTTCCAAAAACACAAGTGTGGACCAAGGCACATGAAGTTATTTTTCGAAAACCAGGTCGTACCAAATTGCATGCACACATTACACTTAGTCCAGAAGAAATGTTGCAAGTAAAGTCGGATTTAAAGAACGAAGGCAAGCATATTGATACATACACTTACGTTTTATGGGACGAGTCAAAGGATGTCGTAGCTGAAGTTAGAAGCACGGTCTATATTAGAAACCCCAGACATTCCGTATTTTTATCCCGTTAAGCAAAAAACTTTCAAAAACACACCATATGAAATTGCATACATTTATCCTAATCACTTGTTGGGTTGTGGCACTGAACGTGCCTATGATGGCCCAAACCATCAAAACACCTGCTGCTAGTGCTCAACAGGTATTAAAGCAGGATGTAGGGCTTTCTGCTGTTGAAATTGTATATTCCAGGCCTGCCATGAAGGGAAGAAAGATCTTTGGTGATCTGGTGCCTATGGACAAACTATGGCGCACGGGTGCCAACGCTGCTACCCGGATTACCTTGGGTGAAGATATGTTGGTTGAAAACATCCCGGTAAAAGCGGGTGCTTATGCCCTTTATTCCATTCCTGGCGAGAAGCAGTGGACGATTATTTTAAATAAAGGAACCCAAAACTGGGGTTTGGGGGGATATAAAGAAGAAGAAGATGTCGCGCGTTTTCAAGTTACATCTGAGCGTACTGGTCTTACCTTTGAAAATTTCACCATATGGATGGATGATGTGCAGGGTCCCAAAGCAGAAGTGTATATGGCATGGGAAAATACAGTGGTTCATTTTCAATTGTCAGCAGATATTGATGGTAAAATTATGTCTCAGATCCAAGAGGTTATGTCTCAGGATAAGCGACCATATTTCCAGGCTGCCAGCTATTATTATGAAAATGACAAGGATATGAAGCAAGCGTTAGAGTGGATAAATAAGGCGATAGATCAAAATCCGACCGCTTTTTGGGTTGTACATTTAAAAGCTAAAATTCAAGCCAAATTAGGAGATAAAAAAGCTGCCATACAAACCGCACAGAAATCAATTGAACTGGCTCAAGCAGCCGGTAGTGATGACTATATTGCGCTGAATCTAAAACTTATTGATAGTTTGGAAAAGAAAAAATAATTCAAGTAGATACTCAACGGCGGTTTTGTACCATACGGCTGACCCTGGGACCCATCCAAACAGTCAAAAAAACGCCTGCGATGATACTGATCAAAAACATATTTTTCGATTTAATGCGTTAAATATCAGACATGTAAGTTTATTTAAAATATTTTTTATCGCTTATTTTAACATATTTTTTTCTGTAAACTATTAGGTTCAATTATTGAGTGATTTACAAAAATAAAACTGCTTATATGACTTTTTGTATTGTGTTGACATTCAGCATTTTGCCATTTAAATAAATACAAATAGTCATTTTCAGTGTTAGCTTTTAACTCGATAATTCGTAAATATTGAAACAAAATCAATTATGGCTCAACTTCGCGCAACACATTTGCACAAAAAGTACGGCAATCGACTGGTGGTCAATGATGTGAGCATTGAAGTTAATCAAGGAGAGATCGTAGGTCTGTTAGGGCCAAATGGCGCTGGAAAAACCACTACATTTTATATGACTGTGGGGTTTATACGCCCGAATTCGGGGCAAGTGTTTTTGGATGAAGAAGAAATTACCTCCCTCCCTATGTATCGGAGAGCTCAAAAGGGCATTGGTTACTTGCCACAGGAACCATCCGTTTTCCGTAAATTGTCAGTGGAGGACAATATTAAGGCCGTGCTGGAAATGACTACATTGTCAAAAAAAGAGCAGAAAGATAAACTGGAATCTTTGTTGGATGAATTTAGCCTGCACAAAGTCCGAAAGAACAGGGGCGATACCATTTCTGGAGGCGAGAGAAGACGCACTGAAATAGCAAGGGCTTTGGCAAGCTCTCCCAAGTTCATTTTGCTAGACGAACCTTTTGCAGGAATTGACCCTATTGCAGTCGAAGATATACAATACATTGTAGCCAGATTGAAAACCAAAAATATTGGTATATTAATTACAGATCATAATGTTCAGGAAACACTCTCCATTACCGATCGTGCTTACCTTATGTTTGAAGGGGCAATACTTCGAGCGGGCACGGCAGAACAATTGGCAGAGGACGATATGGTTAGAAAAGTCTACTTGGGACAACATTTTGAATTGAGACGAAAAAATATTGTGTTGGATGATCCTCGTTAAACAAGCGTCAAAATGGCTTCCGGCCTTTAGTTTATTATTAGCAGGTGCACTAATAACTTCATGCAAACGTGATGATGATAAACTGGACAAAACTACCCGACAAATGATAGAGAGCTTAGCCAGGACAGAAATGATTCGCCTGGATGACTCCCTCAAAACCATTTGTGATAGCATCTATGCAGCTACTTACGAGCAGGTCAAAGATAGCTTGTATACTGTTCGTCAGGCCGAGATTCAACAGATAATTTCAGAGGAGTAAAGTCATGAAACAAAAAAGATAC
>CAYUZA010000021.1:0-22812 GCA_964449535.1 uncultured Saprospiraceae bacterium | reverse complement strand
GTTAGCTTATCACAGGATTCACAACACGCACGAAGGAAAACTAATTTATCCATCCATCACAGAAAGACCATCTTCAAACGTTCCTGGTCCTGTAAGTATTGCCATTATCGACAATAAAAAATGCCTTCGATATTGTGGGATTACCTTGAATAACGTAACTGTAAAAGAATCGCCCGATTGGCTTAAAAATCGATTACTTGCCATCGGTCAGGCATCGATTAACAATGTGGTAGATATTACAAATTATGTGTTGTGGGAAATGGGGCAACCGCTACATGCATTTGATGCGGACAAAATAGAAGGAAAGGCGATAAAGGTTCAGACCTTACCTGGCAAAACACCATTTATAGCCCTAGATGGCCGAACTTATTTATTGGATGCAGATGATCTGGTAATTTGTGATGGCAATGACACTCCCCTATGTTTGGCAGGGGTATATGGAGGTCAGGATAGTGGTGTTTCTGCATCCACATCTAGAGTGTTTCTGGAATCAGCTTTATTTGCATTGGGTAGCACAAGGCGTACTTCCCAGCGTCATTTGTTGCATACTAGTGCAGCAAAGGCTTTTGAAAAAGGTGTTGATCCTGAAAACACGTTAAAGGCTTTGTGGAGAGCGGTAGATTTACTTGTGGAGTATGCTGATGCAACCCTTGACGGAGATTGGGTGGATAGTTATCCTCAACGAATAGAACGAGCGGTCATCGAAGTAGCGAACGATTTCATAGCTAAAAAGAGTGGCACCAAACTTGAAATCAAAGATGCTGCAGCTATACTGACCGCATTAGAAATGGAGGTTGAGTACATTGCTGATGGCATAAAAGTAACCGTACCGTCTAATAAGCCAGATGTTCAGCGACCGGCAGACTTGCTGGAAGAGGTACTGCGCATTTATGGATTGGACAATATACCTATGAGTGGGGCGATACGATTTGCACTTCAACCTTCTGTGCATCCGGACAAGGAAGAGACAAAAGCTAAATTGGCTGATTGGCTTGCAGCCCGCGGATACCAGGAAATCATGTGTTTGTCTTTAAGCCAGTCCAAGTATTTCAAGGAACAATTTCAGGTACCCTCAGAGGAGCTTGTTTTCATTCATAATACATCTAACACGCATCTTGATGTTATGCGGCACAACATGTTGGCTGGAGGGCTGGAGGTACTGGCTTATAATATTAATCGTAGGCAAACAGATTTGATGTTGTTTGAAATGGGTAGCTCATATAAATGGAAAGCTAATGAAGCTGAAGAGCGGGCGCAGATTATAATATGGCAAACAGGTAGGGTACAGGGAGAAAACTGGCTTCAAAAAGGTGTTCGAGTTGGATTTTATTCCCTTAAATCTGCTATTGAGCAACTGCTTCAGCGTTTTGCCATCAACAAATATCAAACGGAAGAAATGCGGGCTGGGGGGTTTGCGTATGGATTGAGGTATTACAGGGGCGAAAAAACTTTGGTAACCTTTGGTGCTCTTTCGGCTAATCTTTGTAAAGCAATGGATATTAAGCAAGAGGTTTTTGCTGCAGTTGTTGAATGGGAGGCCTGTTGGGAGGCCATTCGCAATGCTAAGATTGAAGTTGTTGAGCCAAGCAAGTTTCCGGAGGTTCGCAGGGATCTTTCGATGATAGTACCTTCAACATTGCCTTTTGGCGAGGTGAAAAAGACAGCTTTTCAATTGGAGAAAAAATGGCTTAAAGAAGTAAATCTTTTTGATGTATATGAACATCCGGAGCATGTGGGTCCTGATAAGAAATCATACGCCATTAGTTTTTTGCTTCAATCGGAGGAACATACGCTTTCGGACAAAGAATTAGATGCATTCTTACTACGTATGATAGAGGGGTTAGAATCCCGATTGGGCGCTATAATACGAAGATAATTTCGTAAATATCGCCTACATAAACATAATCCTATGTATCTTTGGGGTATGACGGCTTTTTCCGATTACCTGAATCGCATCGAACATAAGGTTCAGCTGCTTGTTCAGAAGATGAAATTTCTGAAGCGGGAAAATGCGGACATGCTGGAAGAAATTATTGAATTAAAAATACAAATTGACCAATATAAAAAAAATATAGCGAACCTAGAAGCACAGTTGGAAGACGCTAAACGTGCACATGTAGAACAAAGCCCTGAAAAGGGATTAGATACAGTGAAATTAAAAGAGGACTTAGATCTTTACATTAAAGAGATAGATAATTGTCTGGAATGGTTGCAATCAGTCTGATATGAACACAGAAGAGGTAAAAAGTATACAGGTGATGATTGGAGGTAGAAGCTACCCGCTGAAAATCCAGGCCAGAGATGAGAATGGTATTTTAAAAGTAGTAGATGAGGTTAATGCAAAGATCAGGCAGTTTCAATCGAAGTATACGCAGCTGGACAAGCTGGATTTTTTGAGCATGTCCCTTTTAACGTATGCAGTAGAATTCTACAAAATCCGGGAAAGTCAGGAAGACCCTCAGTTATTGGGTAGGCTTGAACATCTGGATGCACAATTGGATGAAGCTTTGGCATAGTCCATTTCGTTTTTAATTCCAATGATGTTTCTGGTTGGCATTTTGTTAACCTTTTTAAACATCCATTCATGTTAATTATTCAATCCATAGTCGCTGTTTTTGTAGGAGCAGGACTAGGTTTTGGGGTGGTGGGTTTCCTTGTAAAGCGAGGCCTCCAGCGTAAAACCGATGAAATGAATGCCAAGGCTGACCTGGTACTCCAGGAGGCCAGGCTAAGTGCCAAGCGCATTGTAGACGAGGCTGAAACCAGGGCGGAAAAAACAAACGCTAAGGCCGAGGCAAAAAATGAAAGCATCAAACAAAAGAAAATTCAGGAAGCTCAAGAGCGTTTTGCCAAGTTAAGATCTGAATTTGAATCCGAGAAAACCCAATTTAAACTCGATCTCAAAGAGCGAGAAATGGCAATTCAAAAGGGGGAGGAAAATCTCCAACAAACTTCAAAAGAATTTGCTAAAAAAGAAGAGGCTATGGGACTTCGTGAACAGGAGCTCAATGCCATGAAGGAAAGTCTTGACAAGCAGATTAAGATCAACAATAAACGCAAAGAGGAGCTAGACCAAGCTAATGAGCGCCGTATTAGAGAGTTGGAAAATATCGCGCGCCTATCAGAGGCAGAGGCTAAAGAGTTGTTGTTGGAGGCTGTTAAAGCCAAGGCAGAGAATGAAGCGATGGCACTTGTAAAGGATACACTAGAAAATGCCCGTCAAAATGCGGGCAAGGAGGCCAAAAAGATCGTTATTCAATCTATCCAACGCATGTGTGCAGAATATACCATTGAAAATACTGTTTCGGTATTTAATTTGGATTCTGACGAGATAAAAGGTCAAATCATTGGTAGGGAAGGACGAAATATTCGCGCACTAGAAGCTGCTACAGGTGCTGAAATTGTGGTAGATGATACTCCTGAGGCGATTGTAATCTCCTCATTTGACCCTATTCGCCGGGAAGTAGCGAGACTAGCACTTAAAAAGCTGGTGGGTGACGGCAGGATACACCCGGCACGTATCGAAGAGGTAGTTGCAAAAACGAAAAAACAATTAGAAGAACAGATTATTGAAATAGGTGAACGTACTGTTATCGATCTGGACATTCACGGTCTGGCTCCCGAGCTTGTCCGCATGGTTGGCCGTTATCGTTACAGATCATCTTATGGTCAGAATTTGTTGAAACACTCCATTGAGACTGCCAACTTGTGCGCCATCATGGCCGCTGAGTTAGGGCTGAATGCCAATCAAATTAAACTGGCGAAAAGGGCTGGATTATTGCACGACCTAGGGAAGGTTGCTGAAGAGGAGACTGAATTGTCACACGCAATCCTGGGTATGCAACTTTGCGAGAAGCATAAAGAACACCCTGCTGTTTGTAATGCAGTTGGTGCACACCACGATGAGATCGAGATGAATAATATTATATCTCCGATCGTTCAAGCTTGTGATGCAATCAGTGGAGCAAGGCCTGGGGCTAGAAGAGAAATCCTCGAAAGCTACCTAAAGCGCATCAATGAATTAGAAGATTTGGCTATGGGCTATGAAGGTGTTCAAAAAGCCTTTGCTATGCAGGCAGGTCGTGAATTGAGGGTAATTGTAGAGGCAGAAAAAGTTACTGACCAATATGCAGACGACCTTTCGTTCATGATTTCCCAAAAAATCCAAGACGAGATGCAATATCCAGGCCAGATTAAAGTAACTGTAATTAGAGAAAAACGCGCAACAGCGTATGCGAGATAGTATTCCATAAACAGCATACAATGCTGCTATTTGGACTTTGCTAAAAAAATGGAAGCCCCTTCAGATGTAAAATTTAATTTTATGCGAAGGGGCTTCTTCCATTTTATGTAATGTGTTTTTTTGGATTGTAAAATTCCATTTTGAAAGTAAAACCACAAGACAAAGTCCAATAGTGTTAACTGGAGGCCACAACTCTTTGTCTTTTAGATATTTTTCTATAAAAAATAAGCTAATACGGTCTATTTTTATTTTTAATAGCCCTACATTTGCAGCGTTTTTGGTGGGGCTGGAAGTGGCCAACATTAAACTGCTGTTTTCATGCAAAAGAACATAATACTATTAATTGCTTTTTTTGTTGCTCCTTTTGTCTGTATGGCAGAGGAAAAACAAGCTAATGATTCACATAGTCATTCCTCAGAGTCTGCTGTAGGGAGCTGTGATATGGATCATGAACATACCTTTGATGCTGGAAGTACTGCGTTACATCATATCGCGGATGCCAATGTGTACAGCATAGGTCCATTTAATTTTCCGCTTCCATGCATTTTGTATGTTCCCGAGCAGGGTTTTTCAGTGTTTTCATCTGGTAAGTTTGGTATTGGTCACCATGGCGATGGCCATAATGCTTATAACCGATTTGTTCTAGATGGAGGTACTGTACGTCGTGTTGTGGATGCAGATTTTCCTGAAGGAGAAGTAGCTGTTAGTGGTTTCAAACATGTCAAAGAAGACGGCAAATTCGTTTCTTATGTCTGCTACCAGGATAAACTGTATAAAACTGATGCAAAAAGTACAGCGGACTTTGGTCTTTTCGGAGGAGGTATAACATCGTTTTATGACTTTTCACTTACCAAAAATGTAGTGAGTATTCTCATTGTATTTCTTTTGCTAACATGGGCGTTTTTGTCTGTGGCGAGTGCTTACAAAAAAAGGGCAGGTATGGCACCTACAGGGTTTCAAAACTTTATGGAACCCATATTTATGTTCATACAAGATGAAGTATGCAAGCCATTCTTAGGCCATAAATGGGAGAAGTATCTTCCTTTCATCATGTCTTTGTTTTTCTTTATTCTAGGATTAAATCTATTTGGACAGATACCGTTTTTAGGGGGCTCTAATGTGACTGGCAATTTGGCATTTACTATGGTGCTTGCCATCATAGCTTTCCTGGTAACTAATCTGAGTGGTAATGCTCATTATTGGATGCACATATTATGGCCACCAGGTGTGCCATTTTACGTAAAAATTATCCTGATACCTGTAGAGATTATGGGCGTTTTTATCAAACCCCTTACACTCATGCTTCGTCTTTTTGCGAATATCACAGCAGGTCACATGGTAATCTTAGTATTCATCAGTCTTATATTTATATTTGGTAAATCAGGCGAAAGTTTAGGCGGTTCATTGGGTGCAGCTGTCGGCTCCATGGCTTTGACTCTATTTATGATGGCCATCGAATTGATTGTTGCCTTTGTTCAAGCCTTTGTTTTTGCCATACTTACTGCATCCTATATAGGTGCGGCCACAGAAGAAGTACATCATTAATTTTTTGAAACCATAAATTATTACATCATGGGAGGTTCTATCGTAGCAATTGGAATGGGAATCGCTGTAATCGGTGCAGGATTGGGTATTGGTAACATTGGCGCAAAAGCCATGGAATCCATCGCTCGTCAGCCTGAAGCTGTTGGTGATATCCGCGCAAACATGATCCTTATGGCTGCCTTCATCGAAGGTGCAGCTTTGATCGCGATCCTGTTATCATTCCTAGTAGCTTAATGACATTACAAACCGGTTACTCTACAGCGGTTGGCCGTGGAGTCCGGTTTACCTTAACATGTATGATTATCCAGTAAAATTCAACTACTTATGTTATTTTTAGCTGATTTTAGTCCAATTAAGCCAGATTTTGGTCTTCTTTTTTGGTCTGTTCTATTCTTTTTGGTATTCTGGTTCGGGATTGGAAAATTTGCCTTCAAAGCTATAGCCAATGCATTGAAACAGCGCAGCCAGGATATTCAAGACTCCCTTGAACAGGCTAAGAAAGCTCGTGAGGAAATGTCCCAACTAGTCGCGGAAAATGAGCAGTTACTTGCACAGGCAAGAGAGGAGCGCGCACTTATACTCAAAGAAGCTAAAGAAGTAAAAGATCAAATCATCGCGGAGGCCCGCGAAAAAGCTCGCTCTGAAGCTCAGGTTATCATTAACAATGCTAAAGATGCTATTGAGAATCTGAAAAATGAGTCTATCGTGGATGTGAAGAATCAAGCGGGTATGATGGCCTTAGAATTGGCTGAGAAAATAATGCGCCAAAAACTGGTTTCTGATCAGGAGCAAAAGGCGTATGTAGAGACTCTTTTGAATGAATACAAAATGAATTAACCATTTACCATGGCCAATAGTAGAATAGCTGCCCGATATGCTAAATCTCTTATAGATTTGGCGCTGGAAAACCAAAGCCTGGACGCTGTCTATCAGGACTTTTTGGGCCTTCAAAAGGCTTTGGAAAGTCGTGAATTTTTAAATTTTATCAAAAGCCCCATTATTGCTCCCGGTAAAAAATCAGAGATTTTTAGCACGCTGTTTGAAGCAAAACTTCAAAAAATCTCTTTTTCTTTTCTGCTATTAGTTATAAAAAAGGGTAGAGAGGCTGCTATGCCTGATATTGTATTGGAATTCATCAGCCAGTATCGCAAACGCAATAATATTGTTCCTGTTCGCCTCATTAGTGCTGTACCTATGCCCCCAGATGCAATAGAAAAAGTTCGTGATACACTGCTAGCAACAAAAACCCTTTCGGGTGAATTGTTGATGACTAATGTTGTTGATCCTAAGATTATTGGAGGCTTTCAGATTGAGTTTGACGACAAACTTATAGATGCCAGCATTTCTCACCGTTTAGATTTACTGAGGAGAGAACTACATATAAACCTTTACGAGTCAAAAATCAGATCATTATAATTATTTACAAATACAAGTTGTCATGATAGATATTAAACCAGACGAAATTTCCGCCATTCTCAAGCAACAGCTTTCCGGTGTTCAGACTGAAAACCAGTTGGAAGAGATTGGTACAGTACTGCAAGTGGGAGACGGTATTGCACGTGTTTATGGTTTGACCAAGGCCAGAGCTGGTGAGTTGGTTGAATTTGAAACAGGTGTACAGGCTATAGTGCTAAACTTGGAGGAAGACAATGTGGGTGTGGTTTTGTTAGGTGCAGGCGATAATATTCGCGAGGGCTCTAAAGTACGCCGTACCAATCGCATCGCTTCCATCAAGGTAGGAGAGCAGTTTTTAGGTCGTGTGGTAAATCCATTGGGACTTCCCATAGATGGAAAAGGTCCAATTGGAGGGGATTTGTATGAGATGCCATTGGAGAGAAAAGCACCTGGAGTTATCTTCCGTCAACCGGTAAATGAACCTCTTCAAACAGGTATCAAAGCAATAGACGCTATGATTCCTATAGGTCGTGGACAGCGCGAGTTGATTATTGGTGACCGCCAAACGGGTAAAACAGCTATTGCCATCGATACTATTATCAATCAGAAGGAATTTTATGACAGGGGAGAGCCTGTTTATTGCATTTATGTTGCTTCTGGGCAAAAAGCGTCTACCGTAGCTCAGGTAACGCGTACTCTTGAGGAATATGGAGCAATGCCTTACACGGTAATTGTGTCAGCTTCCGCATCTGATCCTGCACCTATGCAGTTTTACGCGCCTTTTGCCGGTGCAGCCATAGGTGAATATTTCAGGGATACAGGACGTCCGGCATTGATCATTTATGATGATTTGTCTAAGCAAGCGGTGGCATATCGTGAAGTTTCTTTGCTATTACGTCGTCCACCAGGACGTGAGGCATATCCGGGAGACGTATTCTATCTACACTCTCGCTTGTTGGAGAGAGCTGCCAAGGTTATCAACAATGATGACATAGCTCGTAATATGAATGATTTACCAGACTCTTTGAAAAAAGCGGGTATCGTAAAAGGAGGAGGTTCTTTGACAGCTTTGCCTATCATTGAGACTCAATCTGGTGACGTTTCTGCTTATATTCCTACCAACGTAATTTCCATTACGGATGGTCAGATATTCTTGGAATCTAATTTGTTTAACTCGGGCGTACGTCCCGCTATCAATGTGGGTATCTCAGTATCGCGTGTAGGGGGAAATGCTCAGATTAAATCCATGAAGAAGGTTTCTGGTACACTTAAGCTTGACCAGGCGCAATTCCGCGAATTGGAGGCCTTTGCAAAGTTTGGTTCAGATTTGGATGCTGCAACCTTATCGGTTCTCGACAAAGGACGCAAAAATGTGGAGATCTTGAAACAGCCTCAGTATTCTCCAGTGCCAGTTGAAAAGCAAGTGGCTATTATATTCTTGGGAACCAATGGTCTACTTCGCGATATTCCAGTGGAAAAAGTCAAAGAATTTGAAGAGGTTTTCTTGATAGAAATGGATCGCAGTATGCCGGAAGCATTGAAGAATTTCCGTCAAGGTAAATTGAACGATGACGATTTAAAGAATATGCGTGAATTAGCTGCTAAAGTGGCATCGCCTTACAAAGCGAAATAGTTTACATCTAAAGCCTACAAGCAATGGCCAATCTAAAGGAAGTAAGAGAGCGTATCAAATCGGTAATTTCAACTCAGCAAATTACCAAGGCGATGAAAATGGTTTCTGCTGCGAAATTTCGCAAAGCGCAGACAGCCATTGTTCAGTTGCGCCCTTATGCAGATAAGTTAAATAACATGCTTTCCAATATCATGTCCAATCTGGAAGGTGACGCGGTGAGTGAATTTGGAAATGAACGTGAGGTAAATCGTCTATTAGTAGTGGTGGTGACTTCCAATCGAGGTCTCTGCGGCGCCTTCAATACCAATATCAACAAAATGGTTTTGGCTACTCTTCAAGAACAATATAGCCATTTGATGGAGACAGGTAAGGTAGACATGCTGTTTTTAGGAAAAAAAGGCTACGATTTCTTCCGTAAAAGGATAAAAGGTGTAAACTTTCATACCCAGTATTTGGAAGCACTGAATGATACCCGTTTTGAATCCATATCAGTGATTAGTCAACAGATTATGGCCGATTTTGCTGCAGGTAAATATGATAGGGTTTTGGTAGGGTATGGTCAGTTTAAAAACGCAGCTACTCAGATTCCAAGCGTAGAACAATTTCTTCCTGTCAGTCGCATTGAGCCTGCAGCAGAGGCACCTACCTCTTCTGTAGATTACATATTTGAGCCTGATAAATATGAATTGTTGAAAGATTTAATTCCAGGTATTCTTAAAATTGCATTCCATAAATTTGCCTTGGATACTAATGCATCTGAGCATGGTGCGCGTATGACGGCAATGGATAAAGCTACTGAAAATGCTGAGGAATTATTGAAGGAACTACGTATTAACTACAATAAAGCCCGTCAGGAGGCTATTACTAAAGAGCTTTCTGAGATCGTTGGTGGAGCTGCCGCTCTAGGATAATAAATACCATCCGATATAACATAAATGCCCTTGGGACTTTCCAGGGGCATTTTTTATGGACAATTAACAAGTGTACACAACTTTTTTCCTATCTTAGATTTCTTAACGGATTTCTTGTAGTGTCCATCTTTTTATACTTCACAATCTATCCATGCTGAACACGGATCTGGTTAAATTTCCGAAAATAGAACTCCATGTTCATTTGGATACTTCCTTAAGTTATCAGTTTTTATCAGCTATCTTTCCAGGTATTTCCATTGAAACTTATCTCGAAAAGTATGTAGCTCCAACTCGGTGTTCGCATTTGAAAGATTTTTTAACTTATGTAGATGCTGGTTTGGAACTATTACAAACGGAAAAAAATATTCGATTGGCTTTGCGGGATTTGGTGCGTCAATTTCAGGATGATAATATTATTTATGCTGAAGTCCGACTTTGTCCATATTTGCATACGAAAGAAGGTTTAGCTTTAGATGATGTAGCTGCTATTTTATGTGATGAATTATCTATGATTCGACTGGAATTTCCTTCTATGCAGGTTTATCTCATTTTCGCTACATTGCGTCATTTTAGTGAAGAGCAAAGCCTGGAACTCGCCAGACTAGCCATCAAATATGCTGGAAAGGGTGTTGTAGGGTTCGATTTGGCAGGAGACGAGGCGAGTTACCCGCTCCAGCCTCATATTTCTGCTTTTCAGCTTGCGCGATCTCATGGATTGGGGATTACCATTCATGCAGGTGAGGCAAAAGGCCCGGAAAGTGTCTGGGAGGTCTTAGACCTGATTAAACCGCACCGCATTGGACATGGGGTTAGGGCATGTGAGGATCTTAATTTAGTGCAGGCGTTAAAGAACAAGGGAACCCATTTAGAAATATGTGTTTCTTCTAATATACAAACAGGCATGTACCTTAATGTTGCTGATCACCCTATTGATTTTTTATTCCAGCAAGGTGTTTCATTGGGCTTTAATACGGATGGGAGAGGATTGACGAGAACAAGTTTAGCGTTAGAATATGAGCGTATTCAATATGCTTTTGGTTGGAAAAAAGATGAGGTGTTTCAGTGTCAAATAAACGCGATTCGAGCGGCATTTTGTGATGAGCAGCTCCGCGAACTATTGGAACAGCGATTATGGAATGGGTATTGAGTAAATTTAAATATTTAAGAATCAATATTTAAATGGAACTTATCGCTTACTATAACAGCTATTGCCAAGAGGTCTTCTAGCGCTACCTTAAGACCAAGAGTTAGATTATGGCGATATCGATACGGGTAATTCAGTTTTTCAATCTAAGATAAATTGGGGAAAAGGGAAGATTTTACGCTTTAATTTTCTTGCAATATCCCGTATCAATATGCACAAAATTTGCTTGTTGAAGTACGCAGGTTAATCAATCCTTTAGTACTGTTCAAGATTAATTAATTAATGATCCCGAGAATTTCTTTTATGTCTCCGACTCTTCAAAGGTGTCGTAAAAGGGTGAAAATAGAGCTTGCAAATAGATGGTGGGAGGAGGTTTGGAGAAACCAAAATCAGATTGTTTATACAATTGATTTTGCATAAAAAATAAACCCCTGAAAATCAATAGATTATCAGGGGTTTCTGTGGTACCTCCAGGAATCGAACCAGGGACACCAGGATTTTCAGTCCTGTGCTCTACCAACTGAGCTAAGGTACCATACCCGTTTTGGGACTGCAAATATAATGGGATGCTTTTGTACCTACAAAGTTTTTCAGGTTTTTTATTTCGACTGCTTTTCGTAGATCGCGATTACACCATTGCCTCTTGTGTCAATAGTATAGAGCGTTCTAGAAATGCAGGGATGATATGACGCTGTGTGAAAGGTAATTTTAAGGGGTCATGAACATCCTCAAGCATTTGTTCATATTTTTCTAACCCGTGATTCTTAATAACCAGTTCCTTTTTTTCTTCTGTAAGTAAATATTTGCGCATACCCTCTGCATCTGCTTCTGGATGAAATTGAGTTCCTATTATCTCCGGCGAAAACCTTGCGGCCATGATACAACGCTCTAACGGTACATGAGGTCTCTCCTTTTCAATAGCTATTACTTGTGCGCCCAATTTATCCAGTTGCTCATAATCAGGCTGAACCACTTGCCAATCTCTGGAATCAACCCCGTAAAATGGATTAGTTAACCCTTCAAAAATGGGTTCGATGATGCCTTCAGCTGTCAAATGTATAGGGAAAATACCGAATGCTTGCGATTTTCGACGGATTACTGCACCAATGTTAAAGTGTCTGCATGCCATCTGAAAAGAATGGCAAATAAGAAACAAGTATTTCTTGTCATTACTGACCAAATTATGCGCCCATAATGCATCTAGCAATCCAAAATAATGATGTTCCCATGCTTTACCTTCTCCATCGAATGGACTTCCTGGGCCTCCACTAGAAATAAAGGTGTCAAAATCTTCCAGATTTGGCAACTCATTTTTTGCGCGAACATCAAACTCCTTGATATGAAGTTCAATATCGTGCTTGCGAGCAAATTCATCCAGAATTTCCCGAATACACCTCATTCCTTGATTTACATGTCCTTCATTTAGATCCAGAATGGCAACTCTGGTTCTTTGATTTTGTAGCTGGTGATTCATGCTTGTAATGCTAAACAGGTAGAGCCTGCCATAAATTTATTTCCCTGGTTTAACTTTTTTAACCGGAGTTTTGGATTTTGAGGCTGTTTCGCTCTTTTTTACCTGACCGACCTTGACCTCAGATACTGTAGACTTTTTAGCAGGTGTGCGTGACGGCAATTTTTCTGCCATAAGAGCCTGCTGTGCTACAGAAGAACGTATAAACTGTCCCCAAGTAAGGTTGTCTACGCCAGGTTTGTGGGACTGTGCTTTTTCAATGGCGTACGTCGCAGCAGTTTCCACTACCCATTCAAAGTTTTCTTCACCTACTGACGACGCTTCAGCATCCGGAGCCGGATTGCAAAAATCAATAGCATATGGAATACCGTCGCGTACGGCCAATTCAACAGTATTGAAATCGTATCCCAAATAATGATTGATCTTCAGTACTATTTCTTCCATTTTTTTTAACATCGCCGGGGTAGGGTTATGTGGTGCCACATAGCGAAGGTGATGCGGATTGCGAGGCTCATAGGGCATAATACGCACATATTTTCCCCCTATACAATAGCACCTATAGTACTCTTCAAACACGATTTCTTCCTGTAACATCATGACCAATTGTCCTGTTTCATTGTGTTTTTGAAAGAAATCATCGGGTCCATATACTTTATATACGCTCTTCCACCCTCCTCCAGCAAAGGGTTTCATATAAGCAGGAAATCCGATGTATTGGAAAATAGCATTCCAGTCAAATGGAAACTTCAAATTTCGGAATGACTTTTCTGAAGTATCGTCTGGTCGCTGATTAGAGGGTAATAGAACTGTTTTAGGCACAGGCACACCTATATGAACGGCCAGTGCATTATTAAAAAACTTTTCATCAGCGCTCCACCAGAATGGATTATTGATTACGGCAGTTCCGCAGATAGCCGCATTTTTGAGAAAACCTCTGTAAAAAGGCACATCTTGGGATATGCGGTCAATAATCACATCATATCCGCTACTTTCACCTTGTACCACCTTGTCTAATTGGACAAATTCAGCAGTAATCCCTGGTATTTTTTTGCTATTTACTCTGTCTACGAAGGCCTTTGGAAAGGTTTCTTCCATGCCAAATAGAATTCCGATTTTTTTCATTGAAGTAGCTTTAATCTAGTCATCTGAGCAAATAGAACCTTCATACTCATAGGCTAGTAATATAAATAAATCTAGGCGTATAAGTTATTACCCTGTAATTCAGCTGCAAAGATAACAATAAACAGCTTTTTGTGCTTCTGTGGGTCCTTGGATTACCTTTACTTAATCTTATCTCCAAAAATATTTCTATTTTGGGCAGCTTTAAGCAATATTATATATGCTGACTGCCATAGGAAAGACTGAGCGATTGCAGCTTACCCTACATACTGCTCTGCTGCAAAGGGATGTAATTATAGATTTGTTTCTGCCACCATTTTGTAAGGCAGGGCAAAGCTATCCCTTGTTGTTGCTCAATGATGGTCAGGACATGGTTCAATTAAAAATGCTGGACATTTTAAACCGCATGTATAGTAACGCTGAAATTCAGTATGTGGTAGTCGCAGCTATTCATGCGGGCAATCGATTGCAGGAATATGGTACTGCAAGTGAACCGGATTATTTGAAGCGTGGTAGTAAAGCCGGTGTTTACCAGCAGTTTATTGTTCAGGAGCTTTTGCCTCATTTGCAGCACTTTATGGAGAGTCCGGGGTTTACTTCCAGGACATTTGCAGGTTTCTCCTTGGGTGGATTAGCGGCTTTGGATATTACTTGGAATTATCCCCATATTTTTCAAACAGCGGGTGTTTTTTCAGGTTCGCTTTGGTGGCGTAAAAAGCAATTTGATCCAAGATTTCCGGATTCATACCGAATTATTCACGAACACATTGAAAAAGGCGGCTATCACCCCCATCAGCGCTTCTGGTTTCAATGTGGCACAGAAGATGAAAAAGAGGATCGAAATAAAAATGGCATTATTGATTCTATTGATGACACGCTAGATTTGATTAGGATTTTGAAAGAAAAAGGATATCGCGAGCCATTTGAAGTTTCTTATTATGAAATTAAAGGAGGGCGCCATGATGTACCCACATGGGCCAGTGCCATGCCTTATTTTCTCCGTTGGACATATGGAAAAGCACTTAAACAACTATGATGGAGCTATTATATTATTATTTTCCCACATTGACTACCTTGCAAAAGGAGCAATTTGCCGAATTGCGGGAGCAATATATATTTTGGAATGCCCAAATTAATGTAATTTCCAGAAAGGATATGGATGAGATGGAATTGCATCATTTTCTGCATGCACTGGCTCTTGCCAAGTTTTTGTCATTTAAGCCCGGCACTCGCATTATGGACTTGGGTACGGGCGGAGGAATACCTGGTCTTCCGCTGGCGATTTTTTTTCCAGAAGTTCATTTTGTGCTTTTGGATAGCATTGGAAAAAAAATTAAAGTGGCAGGCGAGATAGCTAATGCCCTCTCTTTGCAAAACGTTGAAGCTGTGCAAATGCGCGCTGAAGAATGGAAAGGTCCGGCTTTTGACTTTGTTGTAAGCAGAGCGGTTGCCCCTTTAGATACTTTGTGGGCATGGTCGCGTTCCAAAATTCATACAAAACACCAGAACGCCTTACCTAATGGTTTACTTGCGCTAAAAGGTGGCGATGTGAAAGCAGAATGTAAAACATTGCCTAGAGGTACTTATTCGGAACTTACGCCTATTCGACAATATTTTAAAGATCAATGGTTTGATGAAAAGTACATTATATATGTTCAAAAATAATAATACATTTCGTTTTTATGCATTGCCAAATGTATGGGTTACCACTGCTTTTTTCCTATTTCTTTGCGGACAGAATACTTTTGCCCAGGTAGAATCCGATGAGCGCCCCCTTATTGAAGTAAAAGAAGGATTGAGCTTTCAGCGAGATTCTATTTTCAAATTAAATCTGCGTTTTCGTATGCAAAATCGCTTCGGCTTTCAAAGCGTTGCGGGTAATCCTTTGGAGATAAAGTTTTTCGATGCACGAGTACGCCGTATGCGTTTGCGTCTGGATGGATTTTTGCTTTCTCGTAAGATCCAATATTATGTACAGTTATCCTTTTCCAGGTGGGATCAAAATCTGGAAAGTGGC
This sequence comes from uncultured Saprospiraceae bacterium, assembly GCA_964449535.1. Lineage (GTDB taxonomy): Bacteria > Bacteroidota > Bacteroidia > Chitinophagales > Saprospiraceae > SLDF01. The sequence goes on along the minus strand of CAYUZA010000021.1, from coordinate 7,334 downwards.
AATGTGGCGCAAACTGTACGTGACGCAATTCTATATTATAATATCAATAACCGATTTTATATAGGTTTTGGCCAAAGCAAATTGCCAGGAAACCGGCAGCGAGTGACCTCCTCGGGGAACCTTCAATTTGCAGATCGTTCCATAGCCAACAGCAATTTTAACATTGATCGCGACTTTGGTTTTTTTGGTTACTACACCCAACCATTAGGTAGTTCGTTGTTATATTTAAAAGGAGCATTAACTTCCGGTGAAGGCAGAAATGCCCTCGCGGCAAACAATGGCCTGTGTTATACCGCAAGAGCGGAATGGCTCCCTTTAGGTGCATTTTCACAGAATACGGATTACCTGGAAGGGGATATCACCTTCACCCAAACACCAAAATTGTCTCTTGCCGTCACCTACAGCAATAATCAAAAAGCAGTGTTTTCTGCAGGTCAGTTAGGTTTTGCCCTGCCGGATCCTCAAAATTTACAATATTGGATGGGTGATATGATGTTCAAATACAAGGGATTTGCGATGCTGGGAGAGTATTTTTATAAAAAGACAGAATATTCTGTGTTTCAGGACCCCAATGACTTGAGAATACGGAGTATCCCAGCAGGTACAGGATACAACTTACAGCTAAGTTATTGTACCCCTAATATGTATGAGCCCGCCTTACGTTTTGCAGGTTTTATGCCAGATAAAGCTTCTGCTGATGTTAGGGCTACTCAGCATGAAAATTGGTTAGGATTAACCAAGTACCTAAATGGTCATCGTATCAAGTTACAGGCAAATCTCATTTATCAATGGCAGCCGGGGCATTTTGTTCCAGACAATTCTACTAAAAACAACTGGTCCTTTTTATTTCAAGCAGAATTTGGGATATAGAAGTAATTAACAACTTTATTAATGGTAGCGTTTCACCTGAAACATGCGTGACAAATTGAATCCAAAGCGGACTTCACCGCTTCCCCATGACGAATTGGTATCCAACAAATAAGCTCGTTCGTTCATTCCCTGAGCGTTCGAAAAATGTAGCTGAAATACATGTCCTCCCGTTTCAATATCTAGGCCCAAAGAAAGTGGGTTCTTAGACGCATCGTTGATAGGGTTAAATACGAAGGCATAATCTGCCATTAGTGCTATCCTTTTAGTTAGTTTAAAACGACCGCCTGCACTCAGGTGAAAAATATCATGATCATCGGTAGTAAGGGGTACGATATTTCGATGCACCATACCGGGTACGAGTTGTAAGGTAAATCGATCATTAAATTTACGCCCTATGATCATCTGATAATAATAAGCTAAACGTGAGGTAAAAAAATTGATGCGATCTGGATCAGCCCATTTTTGACCATCCATCGTCATGCCGGCTACAAGTACAATGGAGAGTGGAATATTTCTTTTGCCGGTTTGTTGGGCAAGAGGGCGAAACTTTACAAATCCATCCAGCTCTTTTTTTAAGGTGCTTCGACCCACGCCAACTGTAAGATGTCGCGTGATTCCATAATCAAATCCCATTCTCATACTTGCCTGGTCCAGGCCAAACATATCATAAAAACCACGACTTACAGATCCAAACCGGTGAAGTATCCGAAAATCCAGCGCTCCCGGAGACAGCATCTCCATGCTATGACCATTGATTACTCGAGACGATTTGAAGGCAGCCTTGACATACTCTACCTCCGGTTCATCTTCTCCTAACAGATCAAGTAAACTGTCTTCCTGTCCATACAGCAATACGGACAACGATAAAAATATAGCGCTCAAGAAAGCCTGGATTTTCAGTTTCTTCATAATTGTTTGAATTATTTTTTAAGGGGTTCCAGTGTCAAATCAACATTAATGCTGATGGCATTTGAAATATTATCCTTGTTAGCTGCAGGAATGGAAACTTTGTAATCTGATAAAGCAACCGTAAATGTCGATTTTGCAGATACTTTACCACTTTTTATAGTTATGGTACCCGGAGCAGATACAGGCTTAGTTACCCCTTTTATAGTCAGATCGCCACTTACCTGCACATTATACGTTCCATCTTTAGAAAAATTAACTTTACTAATATCAGCTACCTTTCCTGAGAAAGTAGATTTGGGAAATTTATCACTTTCCACATAATTTTCATTGAAATGCTCTTGCATTAAGGCTTTTTCAAATTGAAATGCTTTCATAAGCAGTGAAAATTCCATTTGTCCATTGGCAGCATCCAAGACACACGTTACTTTACTGTTGGTGGCCTCAATATTTTCCAGGGGTGCTTTAGAAAAAAAGGAGATGTTTCCGTTTTTGGTGAACCATTTGTCTTGAGCATGAACCATAGTAATACCCAATGCGGCCCAGCAGAAAATTAAAAATTGCTTTTTCATGTTGTTTATAGTTTAGATGTTTATTCAATGGTAACGCAACGATTCAAGATAACGTCAGATCCTAATAGTTCATCGGCATTAAATCCCTTGCATTCCCCTTTAATGGTTACTTTATTGTCTATTTGCAATGTGCGAGCTTTTTCGGCAAATGTGCTGTCCATGTCACAAAGAATGGAGCCCATTCCCGATTCTGGACTTATTGTTAAGGTAATCACGTTGTTTTCGTCTCGGATGTCACTAAGTATTCCGTTGACTTCCAACACTTTGTCTACATAAGTAGCAGTTGCACCTGCCTCATCTGTTTCAAATGCAGTAATTAAGTCAGCTGCATTTAATTGAGCACTTGCTTCAACATCGGCAAGGCTTGGGAAAGTACGGGTATACTCTAAATACCCATAAATGGCAGCACCGAGTGCGATTATTCCCAAAATAATGAAAACAGTTTTAAAACGCTTCATGGATTAATAGGTTTTATTTAATTATTGAGAGCTCCGGCTTGGATCCAACGCTCTATATTTTTGATGTCACATGCATCTATTTTTGGTGAGCCTTTTGGCATTGGGGAAAAACCAGGCTTGTGGTCTATGGTTCCAAGCAAGCGTCCATTGGCAATAAAATTGCTTAATGCAGTATAACCTTCCAGATTGATACCTCCCAATTGGGATGCTGCTGAATGGCATGCAAGGCATTTAGACTGAATCACAGGAGCTACATGGGTGCTATAACTAACTGTAAAGCTGGTGTCACAATCTACAGGAGTACCGTACAGTTCTTCTTCTACATCATAATAACAGGCGGTCATTCCTAGTGCCAAAAACAACATCATAGCCGCAAACAGAAACTTATTTTTCATCTATGAGATTTTAAAAATGAACGGATGAAATGTATAAACATTCCCATTGATAAGCTGGTTTACTCAAGTGACCCCGTGGCAACCCAAATTTGTAGTTTGCGTAAGTCACAGGCTGAAAGTTTGTTGCCCCCTTGAGGCATAGGTACATATCCGGATCTGTGCTCCACCGCGCCTAAAAGTCGACCGTTTACTGCTTGGCTGCGAACACTGGCAAAATCATTTAACCGAACATTGCCTGAAGCCAATGTATTATTATGGCAGCCCACACAATAATTGTTCATGATCTTGGCGACATGCGAAGTATACCTTACTTGTAGGGTATCGCAAGCTGTTTGGGCACAGGCAGTATCCTTTGCTCCTTGTTGTATCCAGGCCACAATTTTGTCGATCTGAGCGGTGGTTAGAGCAGGTCTTGGAGGGGGAGGCATTCGTTTGTCTGGATCTGTTTCTAAGATACCGTCTTTTAGTATTTCGCTTTTACGTGGGTCGCTAAAGTTTAATCCTCCAGTCGAACGGATATTCTGAAAATTGTCTAACCTGATGCCTTCTTGCACTTGAGTTCCACCATGGCATCCGGATTGGGCACAATTTGTAAGAAAAATAGGCAATATTTCCTCTTGAAAATTGATCAGTGTACTATCGCAAGGTGTATCTGGGTCTGGGTCAGGATCCGGGTCTGGCTTATTGGGCAATTCATGCTTGCAGGCAAACATGAACAAACAAATTAAGGGTAGCGATAATCTTAATAAACGTCGAAAATGCATGAGAGTAATTTTTCAATGGGTAAATAAGTAATGGAACTTCCTCTCCCGAATGTTGGCTGCCAGCTAAGATGTAAAAGTAACGCTATTAAATATAATTGTAGTACAATTGTATGGCATCAAAAACCAAAAAAAATAACCCTTGCTTTGGGCTCGTTTTACTGCACTATTACTTTTTGGAAAAGATATTGTATTTAATGATGCAGTAGATGGCTCTAAATCCATCTCGCCAGCCTATTTTTTTTCCCTCTGCATATGACCGGCCATAATAAGAAATGCCCACTTCATAAATACGAATATCGGGAATGCGAGCTATACGGGCAGTAACTTCTGGTTCAAACCCAAATCGTTTTTCCCTGAGGGTTAGGCTTTGTACAATTTCCCGTTTGAATAACTTATAACAAGTCTCCATGTCTGTGAGATTGAGATTTGTAAAAGCATTGGAGATCGATGTGAGAAATTTGTTGCCAATCGAATGCCAGAAAAACAAAATTCGATGCGGTCTGCCACCCATAAATCTTGACCCATATACCACGTCTGCATATCCTTCCAGAATGGGCTTCAATAAAATATTATATTCTGAGGGATCATACTCCAGATCCGCATCCTGAATAATCACATAATCTCCTGTTGCTCTTCGGATACCTGTATGCAAAGCAGCCCCTTTGCCCTGGTTTACTTCATGCCGATGGTAGGATATATCCATTTCAGGATTTTGCTGCATGTAGCGTTTAATTGCAGCCTCTGTATCATCCGTTGAGCAGTCATTGGTAATCAATATTTCTTTCTCCATTCCATGTATCAACTCAACCTCTTTTATTTTGTTGAGTATACGGTGAATGGTTGGACCCTCGTTATATGCGGGAATCACTATGGATAGTTTTTTCGACATTGGTTGAATCGCATTACTTTTGCGATGCGAAATTAAATAAATTTATTGGAGCTGTTTTATAATAAAAGATAACAAGGCTTATGAGTACGCATTTTTATGATATTCCTGTAAAAAAAGTGATTAAAGAGACAGAAGAAGCGATTAGTCTGGAGTTAGCCATACCCACTGATCTGGCTGAAGTGTTTGCTTACAAACAGGGCCAATACATCACCATTAAAAAAGGATCGGGAGAAGCTGAAATAAGACGTTCTTATTCAATGTCTACCAGCCCACTGGAAACCTCTTACAGGATCACAATCAAAAAGGTTTCAGGAGGAGCGATGTCGGTTTACCTTTGCGAGCAGGTCAAAGAGGGTGATGTTTTGTCCATTGCTCCGCCCGAAGGCCGTTTTTTGGTACCCTTGCATCCGGAGGCGAGCAAGCAATACTATTTTCTAGGTGCGGGTAGCGGCATAACACCCTTAATGTCTCTTATCAAAACAACGCTTGAGGTAGAGCCGCTCTCTACATTATTCCTTTTGTATGGAAATCAAATGCCTTCTACGACTATTTTCAAAGACGAATTAATGGAACTTACACAGCGTTTTTCGGGTCAGTTCCATGTGCATTTTTTATACTCTCGGGAGCAAAAAGAGGCAAAAAAAGGTTTTTTTTCTCGCTTAGTTGGAGGATCAGATAGTAGTGATTCCGGCCGAATTCAACCTAAAACCATAGATGCATGGCTTAGTGAACATCCTATGGAGTCGGGTGCTGAATTCTTTATTTGCGGTCCTTCAGAAATGATCTTGGCGGCGGAGCAGCACCTTAAAGCGCTAAAGATTCCTGCTAATAATATTCATAAAGAATTTTTTACGAATAGCGGGGTAGCACCTTCTGCAGCGGTCCAGGCCTCTGCAGCCACACCATCAGCAACGTATGAAGCAATTGTTCATCTTGACGGCTCCGTACATCACTTGCAGCTGCCTTCCAATCGAACCGTTTTGGAGGGTTTAATACAACATAAGTTAGATCCACCCTATTCTTGTACTTCAGGTGCATGTTCCAGTTGCATGGCCAAAGTACTATCAGGTGAGGTAAGCATGGATAGCTGCTTGGCGCTGGATGAGCAAGAGGTTAAGGATGGATATATTCTTACCTGCCAGTCACGTGTACGAAGTGAATCCGTAGAAATAACCTACAGTATATAGTTTTACTTGTGGATTAAATCACCTGATACCCTGAATGGTTAAATACGGGAGAAAAAATGTGCTTTTATTTAGGACTCAAATTCTTCCAGTCGTTGAATTGGAGCGTCTTCTGACTCTGACTCCAGCGACAATCTTTGTACGGCATTAGATTTTATATCGTAATAATCTTTGCGATTTCTGGCTATGTCAACGGCCATAAATAAGGCTTTTCTAAACGAATTGGGGTTTGCCTTATTTTTTCCGGCTATGTCAAAAGCTGTACCATGATCCGGGGAGGTTCGTATAATGGGCAGACCCGCGGTAAAATTTACACCAGAATCAAAACAAAGCGCTTTGAAAGGAGTAAGACCTTGATCGTGGTACATTGCTAATACGCCATCAAATTTCTGGTGTTTTCCACTGCCAAAAAAACCATCAGCAGCGAAAGGACCCATAACCAGTATACCTGATTTTTTTAGCTCAACAATGGCTGGGCGGATTACGGTTTCGTCCTCTTTACCCAATAGACCCTCATCGCCCGCATGTGGGTTTAGTCCCAGCACAGCTATGGATGGTTTTTCTATACCAAAGTCAACTTGCAAACTCTGATTGAGCGCTTGTATTTTTTTGATAATCAGTTCTTTGGTTATTTTTTGGCTTACGTCTTTAAGAGGAACATGACCTGTGGCGAGTCCTACCCGCATATCATCGCTCACCAAAAGCATTAATGCTTGATGATCAGGAAATTGTTTTTGAAAAAATTCAGTGTGGCCTACATGCCCAAAACCTGCCATTTCCATTGCTTTTTTATGGACCGGGGCGGTAACTAGAGCATCAATTTTACCTGCCTTAAGGTCAGATAAAGCTTTTTCCAAGGAAAGCATGGCATATTTTCCACCATCAGCATTCACTTGTCCTAAGGCAATATTTACATTATCCTGCCAACAAGTTACGATATGGGTGCGCTCCCGTAGCCATTTGTCTTCGTTTTGTTCTGATGCACTCGGATCTACTATATTTCTGTGATAGGATACGACCTTAGGAGAACCATAAATAACGGGGGTGCACAATTTTGATATTCTTGCATCAGCTATAGTCTTAAGGACTACTTCCATTCCCACACCGTTAAGATCTCCGGTGGTAATACCTATTCTAGGCTTGTCCATGTATTGCACTTTATGATTTGCAAAATAACGCAATTTTTGGAGTAATAGCTATACAAATCCAGATATAAACACAAATTGCTATGGGCGCGCACTAATTGTTGAAAAAAAATGTAATGAGAAGTTAACAAATAGACAATAATCGACCAAT
>CAYUZA010000020.1:0-23665 GCA_964449535.1 uncultured Saprospiraceae bacterium | reverse complement strand
ATCCTCGTTGGACAATAATTTAGACCACAGCATCCCTGCTTTTATGTCTAATTCGTGAGGAACCATTTTCCATGTTCTGAATATTTCCTCATAGTAAAGTGGTTTATCGTCTTCTCCCCAAACCAACTTACCTGCTGTGGCTACTTTTTTTACCATCATGCTAGGTGCTACTCTATAGGTCATGAAATAGATTGTGTCTGATTGAGGTTTGGGATAATAAGCGACAAGTTCATATTTTGATGCAATTTGTCGATAATCTGCATCAAATTCTGGATTAAATTTAGTGACGTGGTTAGATTTTGGAGGTAATTTTCCGTGGTACCGAGCAATTTTATATAAGAATTCATTTTGTTCCGTTACATTAAGATATTTTTCCGGTCGGGTTTCCGGAACTATTGTTGTACAACGCAAACAAATTATGCTCACTATACACATGATGCCATAAATGCGACATATAATTGCTTGTTTTAATGGCTCATCACTCATTCTCATATTCTATTTTTTAGCATTTATATAGAAAAAGGGCTGTCCCACGAATGGAACAGCCCTATATGCAACTCGAAAAATTAATAAGCTTTATTCACTGGATTGAACTCTGCCCAGCCGTCGGTCCAGTCAGATGAACCAAAAGCACCGCGATAGTTTACCGTTTTATTGAAGAAATTACTTCTACCAGCTTCGTTAAATTTAGCATTTGTAAATGCAGCTCCTGTGCTGCTCGTTCCAGTTGTTACTGAGAAATTTGGGTTTGCTGGATATTGGTCTGCTACTCGGCTACCAAAAAACCAATCAGGATTAACCCCGATTTCAGTAAGCTTTGCATCAGAACCCGCTTCAGCAATTAGAGTGTTTTTCGCATTAAAATAAGAGGCAACACTATCCAAAACTACACCTGAACCAACTGCAAAAGTAGTACGTGGAGCATATAAAATATTATTTTCCAAAACACCTCGTCCAGCCGTTGCATATTGACTGTAAACAGATGGTTGGTTCATTCTCAAACCTATAGGGAAACCTGTGAATACTGAGTTGAAGATTGAAATGGCGGTTCTTCTTCTTAAGTCCATCGCATGTGCATAGTTACCATTCGATACTGAATTTCCAGTTTTAATAGGACCGATAACAGTCACATTAGAAAAAGTACCCGTAGTGTAAGGTTCCACGTCGTTATCGTTTGGACCATTGTCACATTCAAAAGCATTTGATTGTGATTGATCTGCAAAGCCAGGGTAGCGAACTACCAAGCCAAATTGAACATTACCTGACCAACCAAAATCACAATCAAAATCATCATCCCAGCAAGCATGTGCTACCAAATATTTTCCATTAATCGTGCCTCCAAACCACTCAAATCCATCATCACCTCCAAAAGACACCATGGCATATTCCATGGTAGTGCCGCTACCTACACCCCCCATAGTAATAGAATTAGTCTCATTGTTTGGCGTCAATTCGATTCCTGCAAACTCTACACGTACATACTTCAATACGCCTGAGCTTTCTGTATTGCTTGCATTGTTTTGGAAAGTACCAAAATTAACCTCCGGTGTAACACCCTCTATAGCTGGATTAGGTTGATTAGTGTTAGCACGGCCTAATATTACTAATCCTCCCCAGTCTCCCCGGTCGCGAACGCCTACTTCTTGATTGGATGTGAATACGATCGGATTTTCTTTTGTACCTTCTGCTACGATTCGGCCACCTTTGTCAATCACCAAAAGACCTTTGGTACGCTTATCTCCAAAGATTACTGTTCCAGCTTCAATGGTAAGTGTTTTTCCGTCCCTTACAAAAACTTGACCTTTTAAGAGGTATTTTTTGTCTTTAGTTAAGGTTTGGGTTTCCAAATTTCCAGTCAATTCTACCAAAGTGGTTTTGTTGTCATCATCATCGTCATCTTCTCCTTTGGTACAAGATGCAACGGCACCCAATAACAGGATCATGGCGAAGAAATTCAAAAGTTTTTTCATGATTTTGTGTTTAAATGGTTTTATGAAAACAATAAATGGTTTACAATTTGTAAGTCGCTGTTAAATTTATCAATTGTCCAAGCCTGTGTGTAAATATTGCGTGGTCCTTTGAAGTGATTTTGTTGTCGCGATCAGAGTCCTGGTAGAAACGGTAGCGTGCATTAAAAATATCTTGTACACCCAATTTATAAGTTACCCTGCCAAACGTTTTACGTATGGATACATCCAGACTATTTCTAGGTAATTCATAAATCATAGGGAAGTTTACATCTCCTACTGAAAATATTCTGCTTCCATAGATATTGTAAACAGCACTGATTGACAAGGTATTTTCTATATCTTCATAATACAATGCCGCATTAACAATGTAGGGAGATTGACCTTGTAATGGTCTGAACCTGTCTTGTACCTGAGATACGCCTTCCCCTAGGTCAACTTCTGAAAATATGAGAGAGGCATTGGCATTGATTGAAAAATGATCTATAAAAGAACTGTTGGTCATTCCTTTAAATGATTTTCTCAACTCTAGCTCTAATCCATAGTTGCGGGCCATGTCTGAATTTATATAAGAGAATTGTGGTTCCTCAGTAGTTACTATAGTTCTATTTTCAATTGGATTAGTAAAATATTTATAAAATGCGCCTAGAGAAATGGTTTCTCCTGGTCTAGGATACATCTCATATCGAATATCCAAATTGTCTATAGTAGCTGATTGTAAATTAGGATTACCTATTCTTCCTGCAGCTAGGTTATAATCATAAAATAAGAATGGGGCCAACTCGCGGAATTCTGGCCTGTTCACCGTGCGGCCATATGCTATACGCATTATGTTTTTAGCATTGAAGCTGTAAGCGGTGTTGAAAAAAGGTAAAAATGAAAGTACAGGGTTTTTGACTTCAATTGGACCAAAGTCATCTTTGCTATCTAAGCCAAGAATATTATACTCTGTACGAAGTCCGCCTGTGATGTTAAACGCCCTAATGGGTAGCTCGAATCCAATATATCCCGCGCCCAAAATATTGTAAGCGGTATAGGAGTCAATCGGGCGTGTTCCTTCTTCCATTACCCAACCATTCACCGGCTGTATGTTTTCTGGTTTAAATACTTCATTGAGTGGAAGTCTGGATAAGGAATCCAGGACCATTGGGTCACTAAATCCAGGGTATAAAAAAGAAAAATACCGAGAATCAAATGCCCGACGGCGATAATCACCGTAATATCCAGCCTTTAGGGTCAAGCCTTTTCCCCATTTTTCAATTACATTAGTATAGTTTAGGCCATGGTTTACGGAAAATTCATTTAGGTCACCGAAGTAACGTCCAGTATCAAATAGATTGGATGAAGGAGGGTCTATGATGGTATAATTTCCTTCGTCGTTTTTGCGACGATAAGTCCGGAAGCGTCGAAGATCGGGTTCTAATTCTCTTAAGAATGACCCACCCACAACCCATTGGAGCTGTTCTTGTTCCTTGCTTAATTCATGATTTCCTTCGAGTTGTCCACTGTATATCGATCGGCTTCGGTATCCCAACAAGTAAGTCTTAAGATCATCCAATGGCCTTTGAATAAAATCATCGCCAGACCTCAATATCGTTTCATTTTCGCCAATCTGATTAAATAGATTTTTAAATTTTATCCTATGGCGGCTGTTGATGCGATAATTCCAAACGGACAAAATACTAATTCTTGTATCTTGTTGATTTATATTATCTTCAAACTGAAAGCGTTTAAGAATAGGTTGATTGCGATCTTCCCATTCAAAATAGCGGAAAAAATCGCGTTGGTACACTTGCTGACCCCTGGAGTAATCGATGGTATTAATGGTGGACAATGTCCTCCCTTTGCTCAAATTCCAGGTGCGACCAAGACCAAATCCCATCGCATAATTTGGTAGTGCCATGGATTTTTGAGTATCCCAATTATTTTCAAGCTTTATTGCCTCTGTTCTACGTTCCGGAGCATTTCTGGGTAGATTTTGAAATCTGCGTGTACTCATAAAGTCTGCCGGCAATCTTCTGAAACCATTATCAAACCCTAGGAAATCAGTCGCTGAACCTTGGCTTTGGTAAAAATCTCGACCCGTTGTACCCATTCTATACCCAATCCCCAGTTTCACATTGGTAAAGTTCTCTTCCACATTGTCAACGGTAAAAATTTTAATTACACCTCCCGCAAAATCTCCAGGTAGATCGGGAGCTCCTGACTTATAAATTAACATTCTATCTAGTGAGCCCGATGATATCAAGTCAAAGGAAAATGTTCTCTTGTTGACCTCTGTGGAAGGGGCAATTACGTTGTTTATCATTACATTATTGTAGCGTTCGCTCAGCCCTCGGATCATGACAAAGCGGTTTTCTACTATGGTTACCCCAGGCACACGTTGCATCACTTGTGCAGCATTGTTATCTTGTGATTTTTGGATTTGTTGACTGGAAATGGCACTTACCACAGACTTTGCATTTTTTACTTCCAACAACACCGCAGCTTCTGTATGAGTTTTTTTGTATTCAACTATGGTAACTTCGTTGAGCAATTGAGTAGCTTCTTTCATTACCACATTTAATGTTTTTGTTTCACCTTCTTGAAACACTACATTTTTCATTAAAATGGGTTCTAGCCCAATGCTGGTTATTTCTATATCATAGGATCCTGGGACGATTCCTCTAATCAGGTACATCCCGTCAAAGTCTGTAGTTGCCCCTATACTGCTGCCAACAAAGGAAATATTGGCTCCGATAATGGTTTCTTTAGTAGATTCTTCTAAGATAGTGCCTTCAAGAATGGCTGTTTTTTGTGCATAGGCACACATAAAAAGACTAACAAAAAAACCTGTACATAATATCTTACTGAGTTGCATGAAAAATACTTTGATGCAAAGGAAAGCCAGCAATGTTAATTGAATGTAAAGCCAAGTTTATCATATTCTTTACTTTTGTAAATTTGAAGAGAATGAAACATTTAACTATTGTCATTCAGTGTATTATAGATATATGTCTGTAAATATTTCCTGTAATTCAATAAAATGTTATGATAAGAACGTACTTTTACAATCCGTAACAAACAGATGCATTTCATGGCTACTTCTAAGTTGATTTTCGTTACGGGAGGGGTTACTTCATCTTTGGGTAAAGGTATTATTGCAGCCTCCTTGGCAAAACTCCTTCAAGCGCACGGTTTCAAAGTTACCATCCAAAAATTTGATCCATATTTGAATGTAGATCCGGGTACCCTTAATCCCTACGAACACGGAGAATGTTATGTTACAGATGATGGTGCAGAAACTGATCTAGACCTTGGTCATTATGAAAGATTTTTGAACACACCAACATCACAAGCTAATAACGTTACAACAGGCAGGGTATATCAGACGGTTATAGAAAAGGAGAGGTCAGGTGATTATTTAGGCAAAACGGTACAAGTAGTCCCTCACATCACAGATGAAATAAAACGGCGTGTATTATTACTTGCAGATGACCAACAGTTTGATATTGTGATTACTGAATTGGGAGGCACTGTAGGTGACATTGAGTCATTGCCTTATTTGGAAGCATTGCGCCAGCTCCGGTGGGAATTAGGATCGGAAAATTGCATGGTGATTCACCTTACACTGATCCCTTTTTTACGCGCTGCCAGAGAATTAAAAACCAAGCCAACACAACATTCTGTTAAAGAACTTCAGAATTCAGGAATTCAGCCCGATATTTTGGTGTGTCGTACCGAATATCCACTTCCTGATGACATTAGACGCAAACTTGCATTGTTTTGTAATGTAGAGTATCAATCTGTCGTGGAAGCTATTGATGCAGAGACCATTTACGATGTACCCTTGTATATGCTTAAAGAGCAATTGGACAAATCTGTTTTGCGCAAGCTAAAATTAAAAAGCAGAATGAAACCTGATTTGACCGAATGGAAAGCATTTTTGGGCAAAATGAAAAATCCACTACATGAGGTCAATATCGGTCTGATTGGAAAATATATTGAACTAGCGGATGCCTATATTTCAATTAATGAGGCCTTTAAACATGCTGGGGCAAGCAATGAATGCAAGGTCAATGTTATTCCTGTTCACTCAGAAGCACTTGAAATTGGCTTAGATTTAGAAGAAAAAATGGCTGGTTTAGATGGTATTTTAGTTGCACCCGGATTTGGAGCTAGGGGTATAGAAGGCAAAATCCAAGCTATTCGATACGCGAGAGAACGCAAATTGCCTTTTTTTGGCATTTGTTTGGGAATGCAGTGTGCCGTGGTCGAGTTTGCGAGGCATGTCGCCGGACTGTCTGAGGCAGCTTCTACAGAAATGAATCCCAATACACCAGACCCCGTGATACACATGATGGAGGATCAACGGCATATTACGCGCAAAGGTGGTACTATGCGATTAGGGGCATATGCATGTAAAATAAGGAAGGGAACGAAAGCTTATAAAATTTACGATAAGGAGCTCATCTCAGAACGTCACCGTCACCGGTTCGAATTTAACAATGATTATTTGGAATTATTTGAAAAGGAAGGGTTGATTGCTAGTGGTCGAAATCCTGACAATGGATTAGTAGAAATGGTTGAAATAAAAGAGCATCCCTTTTTTGTCGGCGTTCAGTTTCACCCTGAGTTGAAAAGTACGGTCGAGCGACCTCATCCGCTTTTTGTTTCTTTAGTTCAGGCTGCAATCAGGTTCAGACAGGAAAATAGAAAATAGAGTTGATTTAAGCCCTCTGATTGAGTCAATCTTCAGAGAATTTCATATAGGATATACATCTCGTTTTGAGCAATCACAGGGAGTTCAAGTTTCTGGGTGTTATAAGTAAGCCAATAATTTATACCTTTATTTTTGAAGGCTTTTACGTCATTAGTCTGGTAAGACAGGTAGGTGTCCATCCCTTTTTTGAGCATATTAAAGCCAGCATCAAAGCGTTTGTCAACGCCATACAGTGTCTGCATACGGAGATACCATTCTTGGTGGTATGCTTCATGGTGAGCTATACTCTTGAAATCAACATAAACGCTTCTTTCAGAAGCGAAGCGAAATCGACTATCGTCTATAGGAACTGCGATTAATGCATCAGCCGGGCATATTTGCCGGGCTTTCAAAGCAATATCAGTCGCTGGATTATTCTCCCATCGGTCTCCAAAAAGATACTCTTTGTTTTTAAGCCCCGGGAGATTAAGACTTATACCAACTAACAGCGATATGAATATTGGAATTAGAGCGTAATAAACGGGTATTTTCGGCACAAATTTTTGCTGAATACACGACGTAACTATAAAAATACTAATGGCTTCTAACCAAATGGTGGTTTTAAGCCATTGGGTTTTAAGGGGCAAATCTACATTCAAAGATATACCTGTAAGATAAAAAATCAATCCAAGTGTAATGAGCCCAACAAACCAGAAATATTGCTTATGGAATCGCCAAGCTGCCCACAATCCTACCACATATAGCAAAAAACAAATTATAATGTCTTTTGTACCTGCAAATTGCCATAAAAAATGATGTGGCATTCTAAAATGAATGAATTCTCTAAATGTAATGGCTTTGTGAACAGTATGTGTATCCCCACCCCCTATATAATTGTAAAGATAGATCAACCATGCAGCGGGTACAATAAGCCACAAAAGATTTGTCCATTTCCGATTCGGAGATGGGTTCATCATCCAACCAGCACAAGACAATAGCAACAATTGGGCACCAACAATTGGTTGAATTAGAGTAATTGGAATCAACAATATAAATGCAGTTTGCCATTTCTTTTTTAACATAAAGTAAACCGACCAACATCCAATACCTTTAGCCAGGAGACTGGGTACAAGATAAGGTGCATACAATTCATTCCCACCTATACTGACCATGGGGCCGAAGATGGCTACAGCTAAAACAGACACCCAGCGCATCAGATTACTTTCCATAAAAAGCGTGCTGATTTGGTAAAGACCGCTCAGCATAATCATCGCAAAAAAAGCGTGTAAAATAATCGCCCATTGTGGCAAGAAGCCGTTGCCAATAGTTAAAATCCAAGAAAAAAATGTTCGTTCATTCAATGGATTCGCTGCCAGAGATTGAATATATAAGTCTTTAGAAAATAGGGTAGGGTCTGAAAGCCATTTGGCATAGGAAAGCCCCTCCGTCATATCATCTGCTCCAAACTTATAACCACTTGCAGCTAGGACAATGGAATAACACAAGGTTACAATACCAACATGATGGAAAAAATGATAAACTCCATTTCTCGATTCAGGAGTTCCGAATATATGCCAGATAACGCGTTGAAAAGTTAGTATCAAAAACCAGGTGTTTTGGTCTACAAAGCTACTTTTAAAAAATGGAAAATTCTTTCCATTTGCCGTTATTTAATGAATGATGAATATTATGGCGTGGCTAATTCGCTTTAATAATGTACTTATCTTTGTGAGATGACTGACCAAAATAAAGAAATTGAAAAAGTATCCATGGATGCCCTTGGCAGGATGTCTGCCGAGGCTTTTAAAATGAGGGAGAAATTGCCTGTTATTATTGTTTTGGACAATGTTCGCTCTGCATTGAATATTGGTTCAATATTTCGCTCAAGTGATGCATTTGCTGTAGAAGAATTGTTATTAGTAGGGGTTTGCGCCACCCCTCCTCACAAAGAAATTCTCAAAACAGCTCTGGGGTCTAGTGAGACGGTAGCTTGGCGTTATTTTCAAGATGCACCATCTTGTATTGCTTACCTTATGGAAAAACGGTATAGTCTGTTTTCAGTTGAACAAACAGTTCAATCAATACCATTGCAAAGATTTAGTCGTTTTCAGGTTAATTTTCCGCTTGCACTCGTTTTTGGGAATGAAGTAGAGGGTGTATCCGATTCCTTCCTCAGGGCATCTGTTGGTGTGGTCGAAATTCCTCAATTTGGCACTAAACATTCGATAAATGTGGCAGTTTGTGCAGGAATAGTCATTTGGGAACTGGCAGCGGCTTATTTTCTGAATGAGGATCTACCAAACAATGGTGCCTAACTGATTGGCAATTTCATTGCGGTAATCAATTAGTTTTTTTTGGATTTTCATCAAAGTGATTAATTCTTCTGTGTTGCTTTCGTCTGGTTTAAAGTCATGGATGCGAGTCTGATTGATACGGCACTGCTGATTGATTCTGTGGAATTTATATCGTAAAATAGCCTGGAGCGAGTCTTTCTGGACATTTTCATCCGGTTTGCTCTGCGTTTCCAGATACAATTGATATTTAATTTCCCAATTATCACTGTATTCAAAAGGCGTCATCAATATTTCTGCCGCAAAAGCTGCTATATCTGGGTCTTCGTGCTGGATGAAAAACAGACTATCCAACTTCTTTTCCTCAGACAAAGCAATTATAGAAGTTTCCAGGATTTTTTTGTGCAATGGTTCTTCTACAGTTTCTGCTACATCTTCTAAATTATGCAGTATAAAGGCTGCAGTGTTTACTTCAGTACCGTCTATGTTAATAGAGGTATTTCCATAAGCCATTAACACTCTGAAAACATCACGTTCTGTGGCCAATACGGGATCAGTTGATTTAACTGGAGGTAATTCTAGCTGGTCTGACTCTGATACTGCTTTATCTTCTGGATTCAGGAGATTTTCTTTGTTTTTCTCCTGAATTTGTTTGCGCTGCTGTAAATAGACTTGCTTTTTAAGTAGTTTATTCAATTCACCAACGAGCACCGACTCACTTACTTCAAAAATTTTTGAACAGGATTGCACATACAAAGACCGTTTGATTCCATCCGCAATCTTAGCCAGCGTTTCTAATAATTCCTGAATTTGTGCACTTTTAGCGGTTGGATTTTGTTCAGTTTCTGCTTGTATTCGCTCTGCTCGGAATCTGATTATGTCTTTTGCGTGTTCTTGTTTATAATCCAGAAATGCCTGATATCCATGCTGTTTTACAAAATCATCGGGATCTTGCCCTTGGGGCAACAAGCATATCTGTACATCCACGCCTTGCTCCAACATGATATCTGCTCCGCGAATGGCTGCCTTGATTCCTGCAGGGTCAGCATCATATAGTATACAAATGTTAGAAGTATGTCGTTTAATAAGTTTTACTTGATCCTCTGTGAGAGCAGTGCCTGAGCTGGCAACTACATTTTCAACACCCGCCTGCACAAGTGAAAGCAGGTCCAGATAGCCTTCTACCAATATACACTCGTTTTGCTTTCTGATAGCACTTTTGGCCAAGTGTAAACCATAGAGAGTCTTTGCTTTATGATATATTGGACTCTCCGGTGAATTAATATATTTTACACCCTCTGCAGAATGTCCCATCACCCTACCTGCAAATGCTATAGGACGTCCGCTGCTGTCGCAAATGGTGAATATTATGCGATCGTGAAAAAAATCATAACCGCCTTTATTGACCAGCCCCAATTCTTGAAAGAATTTAAGATCAAATCCAGCCTCTTTGGCGGCTTGTACCAATGATTTTCTATTGCGTGAGGAAAAGCCTAGATCGAATTTTTTTATAGTGCTCTCTAGTAGCCCCCTCTCTCTAAAATAAGAAAGACCAACGGCTTGACCTTCCTCGCTTTCCCATAAGGTTTTAATAAAATGTTTACGTGCAAATTCATTTACAATAAATAACGATTCTCTCTCTTTCTGTGCTTCATCATAGCTTTCTGCAGTTTCAGTTTCTTCAAGTTCTATCTGGTATTTTTTAGCTAACCAACGAATCGCTTCAGGATAGCTCATTTGCTCATGTTCCATTAAAAAAGAAATCACATTTCCTCCTTTGCCGGAACTAAAACACTTAAAAACTTGCTTATTTGGGGATACAACAAACGAGGGAGTTTTCTCACTGGTAAACGGGCTAAGACCTTTTAAATTGGCTCCAGTTCTTTTAAGTCGTACAAATTCCCCAATTACTTCCTCAATAAGAGCAGTATCCAGGACTTTTTGAATGGAATGAGGTTTGATGATGCCCATTATAATCCTTTTTCAAGCAATAAATCACGCATGCTATAAACCCCTTTTCTGTTTTTTAGCCATTTAGCAGCCATCAGCGCCCCTTCTGCAAATCCTTTCCTATTAAGTGCCTGATGGCCGATGTATATTTGGTCATTTGGGGTTTCTACTAGTAACTCGTGAATTCCGAAGATATCGGCTCGATCTACTCTTTCACAAAATATGGGTAATTCTCCTGCTGTTACATTTGGTTTTTCAGCGCGGTTCCCGTTTGCAATTAACAACCATTTATCGTAATGTAGGTTGTGCTCTGTCCAACTATCAGCCAGGGTAATCGCCGTCCCGCTCGGCGCATCTTTTTTAGTGATGTGGTGCGTTTCTGATATGTCTACTTTATAATGATCAAAAATTTTAACCAGGTCTGCCAATTTCCGGCTTAATTCAAATAATATATTGACCCCTAAACTGAAATTGGAAGCATACAAAAAGCTGCCTGATATTTCATGGCAATATCTTTCCAGTGCTGGTCTTTTTTCATGCCATCCCGTAGTTCCGCATACCACTGGAACTCCTTTGCTGAGCAGAAAATGACAATTTTCAAAGGCGGTTTCGGGTGTGCTCACCTCAATGACAACATCAGGTGTGAGTTGGTTTGCCCATATTTCATCCCATGATTCGCGACTAGTTTTTGCCCAAAGAATTTGCACTCCAAATTCGGGCGCTGCGTCAATGATCGCTTTTCCCAGTTTTCCGCTGCCAGATAGTCCTATGTTCATTACAAATCTGTTTGTGTTCCTTCCTCTTCTTTCATCATATCTGTAAGTGACTCGCTCACTTGGTGCAATTTGCTTTTGCAAAAGCGAATAAGTTCCGTCGCGCGTTGTAATTCTGCCAAAATCTGATCAATAGGTGTATTGCCTGATTCCAATTTTTTCAAAATTTGTTGTATCTCTATGGTAGCGTCTTCATAGCTTATGGAGGCCTCTGTTTTTTTCTTAGACATTTGACTGGATTTCTTGAATAATGGAATGAATGGTGCCATCTGATAAGGTAATGCGTAATTGGTCACCTTTGTGTAAATGCGCCACGGATTTCAAAATCTGACCATTCGAATTACTGGCAACAGCGAATCCTCTGGACAAGACTTTTGTAAAATCTAATAGTTCTATACTCTTTTCATATAATGTCAACTGCTCCCTCGCAATGTCTAACCTTCGCATACTAACCGCCCTTGTTTGATAGGCCATTTGGTGCAACCATTCAGATTGTCGAAGCAACAGGTGTTTGGCATGCCAGCGAAGATCCTGTTCCCACTGTTGCATCTTCCTTTTGGATTCTGTCAGTCGCTGCTGGGTTGACCTTTCTAAATCTGCATACCATTGGCCCAGCAACTGATCAAAATTTCGCATGCGGGTGATTAAAAAATCTGCCACGGCGGTAGGGGTTTTGCAAGAGGTATGAGCTAGCAAATCTGCTATGGACACATCAATTTCATGTCCAATTCCAGTGATGACGGGAAGGGCGCATTCAGATATGGCCACGCCCAATTCATACGCATCAAAATCGGCTAGATCTAACTTTGAACCTCCGCCACGGATAATAACTACCGCATCATATTCTCCAGGTTGAAATGTATATAGATGGCGTGAAATATCTCTTGAAACTTGCTCTCCCTGCATAGTAGCCGAATACAATCGATAGTGAAAACCATATGCTGCGGGATTTTTTTCAATATGTGCAATGAAATCCAAATATCCAGCTGCACCCGGTGAACTTATAATCGCAATACGCTGAACTACTGTTGGTAATATATTTTTTTTGTTTCGGTCGATACGATCCTCTTTTTGCAATCTGGTCAAAATATCCCGTCGCTGCATCTCGAGTTGACCAAGTGTAAAGTATAAATCAACATCGCGCACATTCATTTTAAGGCCATATCGCTCATGATAACTGAGATCAACCTGTAGTTGAACTTCGGCCCCTTGTCGAAGGATTTGGTTGATCTGGCCATTCATTTTACCGGATATACGAAGATAGTCTCCTGCCCAGATTACTGCGCTCATTTGTGCAACAACCTGCCGACTCACCGCATTATTTTCTACTAATTCTAAATATACATGACCTTTATTATGACGAATAGAAGCAAGCTCACACCTTACCCAAATGGGTTCGTCGAAGTTGACATCAATAACTTGTTTTATGTATTGATTAAACTGATATAGGCTTATAGCTTCCGGCATACAGTATATTATGAATACAAATATATTAAAAAATAGCAGTGCTATTTCTTTTTAAAGCAAAGGTGTTGTTTGGTGCCCTTTTTATTAACTTTTGCTTTGGATGGGTATTATTTCGGCGTGTTGCGTTGTGTGTTCTATCTTGCAGTCCCCGATTAAGGTCAGTTTGCCTTGTTTTTTTCCTTGAAGCCCTATTTTAATGCCTTCCCATATGCCTCCACAACTTTGGTGAATCCACCCTTCGTGGAGATTTAGGGTTGCGCCGGGTGCGATATAGATAAAGCTATTTTGCGGCATTGAAACTCGGCAATATATATCTAAGTGCGCCCCGTCTAATAAAATCAGATTGCCTTTCAAATCTTTAGATCCCTCCCAACTAGCGCTATCCGAAAGGAAAACATTAAATGTGGTGTCCAGGTCACACCAATCATGCTTCGTGATTTGCCTTTGGGGGCTACCTATTTTAGCCATTTGTAGGTGTATTTTGCCGATTTGACAAGGGCTCAACGAAGTTTGATAGGGATTGTAATCCATCAAATTATTGGATACTTCTTTGTCACATGGGGGTTCTGGACCAAAATTCCAGCAGTTGGTGTGGGCAGGCGTGTCATCGCATCCGTCGTACCCTGGCCAAGTATGAGAAAGGCCTAGGGTATGGCCTAATTCATGTGCCAGCAATCCTCTGCCTTCACTACCATGCATTTTATTATTTTCAAATAAACCTGCCAGTTTTAGGCCCTCACGAAGTGAAATGCCAGCTTCATGTGTGGGGTAAGTAGCAGATGCGATACTATCGCGATGATGTGGCATAATAAAAACACTTAAAACGGAGTCTCTGCTTTTATATTTTTTGAAAACTGCTGGATCGCTATTGTTGCGGTTCGCTCCTCGATGAATAAAGTAATATAATTCATCGTCATAATGAAAATAAACAGCAGGTGATCCATTCATATTCGGGTGGTCGGCAATTTGGCATTTTACCTGAACTGGTCTCACAGGCGTAGCATTGCCTAGTGGCAACCACATAGGCTGGTTTTTTTTGAAACCTTCATTTACAGCATCTACCATTTCTTGTACATAGGGGACGCCTCTGTTTTCAGGAAAATTGAGAGTCGAATCGGATGAATTCATAAAATGAAACTCCATCAGTATCGTACGAATCGCGAGGGAATTGTCTTTTTCATTAAGGGGTATGTAATGCTCGTATTTGCCACAAACCTGGTTTAGTCCCCAGCGTTTGCGATTATTTTTATCCGGATCGCTTTGTTCAATGGAAACACTATATGGATCTAACCAACGCTCACTTTGTCGCGGGCTGCATCCCATCCAACAAAGACCAAGCGATATAATAGCCATCCACCGCATACATTACATGTTCATACCTCCGCAAACACTTATCACCTGACCTGTGATGTAGTTTGACATGTCCGACGAAAGGAATAACACTGTATTGGCTACGTCAGTGCCACTTCCTAATCTTTTTAGGGGAATATTTGACATGAAATTTTCCTTGGTTTTTTCATCCAACTCTTCTGTCATATCCGTGCCAATGAATCCTGGGGCGATGGCGTTACATCTGATATTGCGAGAGCCCACTTCTTTGGCTATAGATTTGGTAAACCCAATGATCCCGGCTTTAGAGGCGGCATAATTGGCTTGGCCTGCATTTCCAAAAACGCCTACTACAGAAGACATGTTAATTATAGAACCTTGTTGTGCTTTGAGCATAGGTCTGAGGGCGTGCTTAGTAAGGTTGAAAACGGATTTTAGGTTTACGTTTATCACTTCATCCCATTGGGCTTCTGTCATGCGAAGCATTAGAGTGTCTCGGGTTATACCGGCATTGTTGATCAATACATCTATTTGACCAAAATCCGCCATAAACTGTTGAATCAGTTGTTCTGCTTCTGCAAAATTGGCGGCATTAGACATGTAGGTCTTTATTTGCTGCCCTGATTGACGGCATGCTTCGGCTAGTTTTTCTGATGCTTCCTGAGATGATGGAGAAATATAGGTGAATCCAACGTGGGCACCATGATCTACTAGTTGTTTTACGATAGCTGCCCCTATTCCGCGAGAGCCTCCAGTTATGAGAACTTTTTTATTTTCAAGTAATTTCATGTTTTAAAATATTGTATTTCAGTTGTTTGTGATTTTTAGAGTATTAATGCTTAAAATTTGGCATCATATTTGCAATAATTTTAATATATCGAAACTTACCTTGTATTTTATATTTCCATGAGCAAAACCAATTCGAGAAAACCGGCTTAGGCCGGTTTTTTTTATGCATTTTTCAATGCATTCTTTAGGTAATCTATCACTTTTACTTCTACAGCATCCATTTTTCTAAGTTCCGCCATTTCTACTGATATCCAATCTCCCAAGTGTATAAAATACATGCTGCGCTCGATCAGATTGGCACCTTTTGAGTATAGTTCGATGACACTACCTGCGTATTCGTTTACAATTTCTTTGGTAATATCCATACGAAGTTGGTTTCTTTCGTAGTCGTCTTTATTGCGAAACAGCACTACAGCTATATTTTCATATCGGTTTCTCCAGCCTACGAGTTCATTATGATTCATTTCTGGAATAACATGATGCCAGCACAACATTTTCGCATTTTCATCTACTTGTTGCCTAAAACGGACAGCTACGCTTTCCATTCTGTCTGTAGTATAGATAACAGGAATTTTGTCGTATAGTAGCTGGGCTATGTGTTTTGCTTTTTCTCTGATATTGTCAGATTCCATATCCAAAAGATCTACGGATGATGCTATTTGGGTAATCGGTTCTTTGGAAATTATTCCGAGTTTATATAACACAAATAATTGTTGAACTAGGGAATATCCAAGGCATGCCCGTGGCGAAGGCCAGTTGTCAGGAACTTGTATATAATCCAATTGATGTTGTTTGGCTAGTTCAATTAGTTTGCCACCCGAAGCTATCACTACGACTTTCGCGCCAGTTTGCATGAGTTGTTCAAAACAACTTAGTGTTTCTTCAGTATTTCCGGAATACGAGGAAGCTACTGCCAGGGTATGGTGATTAATAAAGGCGGGAATGTGGTATCCTTTTCCCACCATATAAGGAATGCTGCAGCTATCTTTTATAAATTCTGCTACAAAATTGGCCCCAATACCTGATCCCCCAAGACCTGAAACATAAACTTGTCTAATTTCGTGTTCGTGCGGTCTCAAAATAGCGGATTCTCCAATAGATATTGCTTCCGTAAGTTGTGCCGAAAAGCGGGCAACGAGTTGATCCATCATAAAAAACTCCTTTTTAACATTTGATTAAATGTGTAATTTGCGCTCAAATATAGTAAATATCGTGTCGGCAGGAATTGAATTGGGCAAAGAGGGTGAAAAATTAGCTTCAGATTTTCTATATGCATTGGGTTGGCAGGTGATGGCTCACAATTGGCGTTATCAACGAACGGATCTGGATATCATTGCCATGGATGGGGATATTTTAGTGTTTATCGAAGTAAAAACTCGTAGGGGAGAAAAATGGGGTGCTCCTGAATTGGCGGTTACTATTGCAAAGCAAAAAAGAATGTTACATGCTGCCAGTGCTTATGCCTCAGCCCAAAATCATGAAGGCGAGATACGCTTCGACATTATTGCCATTTGTTGGCCATTGTCCGGTTTTCCTACATTGGAGCACTATGAAGACGTTTTTTTTCCGATGGAGTGATTTCTAAAATAACCACTATAATTGGGATTTGAGGGTTGTAACGGGTAATCGGTGTTTTCATTCTAATGGCCATGTGGTATTAATTGGTGTAAAATTTGCTGATAGTGTTTGTAAAATTGGCGGTTATTTTATACCTTTGCGGTCGCTTAAATTAAAAGAATATAATTAGTCATGAAAAAAGATATTCATCCAGATACTTATCGCACCGTTGTGTTTAAAGATATTTCTTGCGACGATGCATTTTTGGGTAAGTCCTGCGCTCCTACAAAAGATAAAATTGTTTGGGAAGATGGAAATGAATACCCATTAATCAAAATGGAAATTTCACGATTCTCTCACCCTTTCTTTACAGGTAAAATGAAATTTGTGGACACAGCAGGGCGTATCGACAAATTTAACAAGAAATTCTCCAATACTAAATTTGCAAAATAATCGTTTTGTTATTTTATAATATTTAAAGCCCTGGAATTTCCGGGGCTTTTTTATTTTTGACCAATGAACAACTTGATTTTATTTGATCACGACCATCGGGATCAACTCCTGCCGCTAACCTATACGCGTCCAGTTGCCGAACTTCGCATTGGAATTCTTACCATTCGCGAAAAATGGCAGCTGTGGATGGATGGGGGTGTCTCGTACATCACCCAAGAGTATCTATCCAGCAAATACCCCATCAATCTTTGGGACAAAAATTATGTAATCAATGCCGGTGTGCTACCAAATGCCAAATTGTGTGAGCGTATTAGGTCGCTACAGCTTAATGAAGCCCTACTTCATGAAGGCGAACTTATTGCTGCCAGAGTGCCCATAGATCAATTTGAAGCCTTGATGAGTGGACAGGATTTGAGCGAATTAGTCGGGTATCCACTACTTAAAGAGGATTTTATTCAAATTCGCCATTTGTGGGATTTGTACAAATATAATGATTTAGCCATTCGTTCTGATTTTGACTTGCTCACCCGTGGCCGGTTTAGCCAACCTATTTCTCCTACTAATCAAGTGATTGAACCGGATAATGTTTTTATAGAAGAGGGTGCAAAAGTGGAGTGTTCCATATTAAATGCATCAATGGGGCCAATCTACATAGGCAAGTATGCTGAAATTATGGAGGGTAGTTTGATTCGAGGCCCATTTGCCCTTTGTGATAGCAGTGTTTTGAAAATGGGCGCCAAAATATATGGAGCTACGACCATAGGACCACATTGCAAAGTAGGAGGGGAAATAAACAATGTTGTTTTCTTGGGTAATAGTAATAAAGCACATGATGGATTTTTAGGCAATGCGGTTATAGGAGAATGGTGCAATCTGGGGTCTGGAACGGAGGCTAGTAATCTTAAAAATAATTACGACGAGGTTCGGGTCTGGGATTATAGTTCTGGTTCTTTTCAACGCTCAGGGATGCAGTTTGCAGGTCTATTTATGGGAGATCACTCCAAGTGTGCTATAGGCACTACCTTTAATACGGGTACAGTAGTGGGAGTGTGTTGCAACGTCTTTGGGGAGGGGTTCCCCAGGCCTTTTATACCCTCTTTTTCTTGGGGCGGAAAACAGGGAATGAAGACTTACCAATGGAAGGACAGCTTGGCTACCATGGATAGGGTTTTGGCGCGAAGGGATAAATATTTAAAAGAAGAGGATCGGCTCATATTACAGGAGGTGTATCAGGCAGATGCTATTTACCGTACCTGGGAGAAGAATAATGAGGGTTAAACGGATGAAGAATTCCTATCCTCTGTGGAAAAAATGGGTGTCATGGTGCTGGCCGCAGCATTTAGAGACCATGGAAGATAGAGAGGGTAGCCATGTAAGTGTGTGGTTGAGCAGGGGGCGTCTCCAATTAACAGCTTCCAATGCTATTTACAGCTATGATGACAAGTATACCAATTTTTTAAGACCACTGAAAAAATTATATCCGACTCCTAAAAGCGGCGAAAAAGTGTTGTTACTGGGTTTTGGTCTTGGGTCGATCGTATATATATTGGAAAAGGTGCTCCGTTGCGATTTTGTATACACGGCGGTAGAGCTTGATGAGGCTGTGATTAGTTTGGCTTCAAAATATAGTCTGCCTCGTTTTAGATCGCCTGTAACTATTGTTGAGGGGGACGCGGTATATTACACCCATTATGCTGAAGGTACATATGAATTGATATGTATTGATATCTTTGAAGATGACATAATACCTCCATCCTGTGAAACCATTCAGTTTTTAGAGCGGGTCAAAGCACTTTTAACTCCAGGTGGAATATTGTTATACAATCGTTTATATCAAGGGTCGGGCGATAGATTTGCGACAGATCGATTTGTAGAAAATGTGTTTACTAAGGTGTTTCCTGATGCAAAATGGCTTGATACGGAAGGCAATCGCGTATTGCAAGGTAGTGCATCAGCTTAGTATTAAGAATATTTAACATAAATTCAACACGCAAAACATAGTATTACATTAGAAATACATATAAAATCGCTGCATATTTGCCCTATCAATAGAAAAACATGTGGTCCATTAACATATATCTTCGCTTTATTCTCTTAGTCTTAACCCTATTTTTAGGCATTGTATTGCAATGGCAGTTTGGGTTTTGGTATGCATTTGTATTTTATTTGGCCTTTGTTTTTTTACTAACCGGTTATTTTTTGCTGGGTACGATACAGTCAGCGGCTTTAAAAATGCAGGCAATGGACTTTGCAGGAGCGGAGCAAAGGCTTAAATTAACTTTTTTTCCGAAGCTTCTATATGCTGCCAATAAAGCCTATTTCTATATGATAAAGGGTACCATCGCGCTACAAAACAAGCAAAATGATATTGCGGAGATGTGGCTGGAAAAAGCGCAATCGATAGGTCTAGCCAGTGACAATGAAAAGGCGATGGTATTGTTGCAACTGGCCAATTTACATGCATCGCGCAACCGCTGGCCACAGGCTACTCAGCTCATGAAGCAAATGAAAGACCTAAAAATTACCGAACCGACCATTAGAGATCAGGTCAAGCAGTTTGAAAAAGCAATAGCCAACAGAAGTCTTCTTAAGCCAGGCAATCGTGGGATGATAGGCCAGACCGGTGGTAAGCGCAGGAGACCTCCTGCAAGATAGTATCCTCGTACATAGGTTTCTTTTACAATCCCACACTTTGTTAAACAAGATTCATAGATTTGGTTTTATAGATTAAGCCTTATATTTGTTTTTTATTTATTAAAAATAGCTTAATCTTTACTATGAAATCTTATAATACACACATCCTTTTATTGTTGTGCTGTTTTACTAACATTTTATTTGCGCAAACGGTTAGCGGGCACTTTCCCCAGTTGGCCAATCAAAAGATTAGCCTACAGTCCTTTCAAGGATTTAAAACCTATGTTATTGCCAATACAGTAGCCAACGCTGAGGGTCGATTTTCGCTGAATTTCGGGAAAAGTGATTACGGTATGGGCTTTTTGAGTGCGGAGGGCCAAAAGCCATATTTTTTGATTTTGGATGCGGAAAATACTACATTAGAGGGCGAAGTACTTTCCTTTCCAGAAACCATAAAAGTGTTGGAAGGAAAACAGAATCAGGCATTTACAGAATATGCCACTGTACAACCCAGGCGGGAACAAGCGATGAGTGCGTGGGTCTATTTGCGTAAAATGTATGAACAAGATTCCTTGTTTTCAGTCCAAAAAGTGCCGGGTGAAGCAATAAACAAAGAAATTGAGCGACTTCGTGCAGAAGAGCAGACGTTCATTAAAAATCTTCCAGAGAAAAGTTACGCAAGGTGGTTTTTACCTATTCGTAAATTAGTAAATACGGTATCCGCTATCGCGCAATATCGCACTGAAGAAATTCCTGGTGCCATCGAATCGTTCAGATCTCTTTCTTACACCGATGAACGTTTATACAGAAGCGGTTTATTAAAGGATGTGCTCGAGAGTCATTTTTGGCTCATTGAAAATAGCGGCCGACCTTTAGATTCTGTGTTCGCAGAAATGTCGGTTTCCATTGATCGTATGGTTTCTCAGTTGGTGCACGACGATGCCAAATTAAATCTGGTTACCGATTATTTATTTGATTTACTCGAGCGACACAGCTTATTTCAAGCATCTGAGTATTTGGCCATCAAAGTACTTAATGAAACAAGTTGTACCTTGGAACAGGACTTGGCTAGACAACTGGAAACGTATAGGGCCATGAAAAAAGGTAATATTGCGCCTGAAATTGACCTGTCCAATGCAAAGTTGCCTTATAATTGGCAGGGTGTTCAAAAGCCAAACCGTTTATCGGATATTAAGTCGACTTATTATGTTGTGGTGTTTGGTTCGTCCTGGTGTCCACAGTGTGCTAAAGATTTGCCGGAGATAGCGAGTTTGTATCAACAATGGAAAAAATGGGGGGTAGAGGTGGTTTTTGTTTCTTTAGATGATGAGTCTGGAGCTTATGAGAAGTTTGTTAAAGATTTTCCATTCATAAGCACCTGTGACCTGAAAAAATGGGATAGCCAGGCCGTAAAAGATTATTATGTATTTGGAACGCCTACTATGTTTCTGCTGGATACCAATCGCACTATTTTACTTCGTCCTACTTCTGTAAAACAGGTTGACGCATGGGTTGATTGGTATTTAGTAAAAGGCAATGCTCCAAAGTAGGAATGGTAGGGATGATTTGATGAATCATCCTTACGGGCGAATGCGCTCTATGTGTTTAGCTAAAAGCCCTTATTAATCGGAGTGATTGCACGTACATTCCTTTTGTATGCTTTACCAACTTTTGATAGAGTGGGAACCTTTTTCGGTAAATCGCTTTGGCTTAATTTTTTAATTAATTAAATATCATATTTTTATAACAAATCGCCGATCAAATTCAGGCCGTATTATAAATGTTTTTGCATTTGATTTTAGTGTTTTGGATGTGAAAAAATAAATTTCTTGGTAGTATTTGATTTAAGGAAATATAATCCTCTTGCTTTGTATCCAGTGATACAATATACATTCAAGATATTGTAAGGCTTAAAAGAATTTGTAGATTTTGCTTTAGCTCAATAGTAACTGAATTGTGTACGCTTAGACGACTCTTTTTTCTATACTTTTACTATGTGTCGGGGGTGGATTATTTCGTTTTAATTTATCATTTGTAATTTATTTTAGCCATTGAGTTTGTTTTTGGCGATTGGGTGTCTTTCAATTGAGCATCAAGAATAACTTCATATATTTTCCAATAAAAATATTTACCCTAGCAGTAATTGAGTAATCAATTATATATAGTATTTATTTGTCGTTAATTTAAAATTAAATTAAAGTCAACATGATCACATATTGCCTAAAATAGCACAAATAGTATTAAAATAAATAAATTAAATTTATATTTGTGCGAATTATGTTTTCTGATAATCGCATAATATGAAAATTTTGTACCGTGTATTTAATAGGAGGAACAGTAAGAAGGTTGCATGGATGATTATATTTCTCTGTTCTATACACGTATTGCGTGCTCAGGATCCATTTTCAACATCATTTAATTTTAATGAGTCCAGTTTCAATCCTGCTCTGACGGGCAACAAAGAGGCTGTTTCATTGATGGTTCAGTACAAAAATCAGTGGCAAGCTGCGGGGGTACCTGCATTTCGATCAGCGAGTGTCCGTTTGGAAGAAAGTGTTCCGTGTACCATGTTTGACCATGGATTTCATTTTAATGTTGATCAGGAAGGCAATGGTATGTTGACTACCAACACGGTCGGGTGGAGAATTTCAGGTTCAGTACCATTTGATTTGGGGTTTTCCAGACATAATATACGGATTGGTACCGGATTGCAATGGTCAAACAAGCAAGTCGATTATTCAAAGTTGGTGTTTTCAGATCAGCTTGATCGGAAATATGGTCTACGTGACCGCTTTGGCAATGTTAATCTCACCAATTTTATTCCACCTAATGATGGAGAAAGTAATTGGTTTTTTACTCCATCCATTGGTCTTGCCCACCGAATCTTAATGGATGTCACAGAGCCTACTTCGGGTACTTTACAGTATGGTTTTTCTTTTCACAATGCCATCTCCATTGGATCCAATCTTGGAAGCCAGGCGGATGAGTCCATTTTGGGAATTGGCACTGTGATTCCTCGCCGTTGGAACGCATTTTTGAGCTACGAGTTTATCCCTTATTTAGAAAATCGCTATTTCATATCGGTGAAGCCATTGGCTTTTTGGGAGTCTCAGGGTCAGTTGGGTTACCTGCAAATTGGTAGTCATTTTTCCTTTAATCGGAATGTGGGTTTTGGTGTGTACTACCATACCAATCGCCTCCCTAAAAAAGAGAGTAATATCCAGTGGTTGTCGTTGGATCTACAGTTTGGAAGTGTGATGAGGGATGGAATTAGATTTGATATGCTGGCTTCCTACTCGTTGGGTTTAAGTGATGTAAGACACTACACGAGCGGTATTTTGGAATTTGGGGTTGCGGTGCACTTCCAGGGTAGTCCCTCCTGTGGTGCCATGGGCCTGAATGATCTGGTGCGCGGAGGCAATCAGCCCAAGTGCCCCACTTCAGCATTTTCGCCCGCCAAAAGAAAACTTTATGAGAATATTTGGTATAAATAATTGCGGTATGAGATTCTTATTTCTTTTTGTCAGTATGTTTTTGATCCATGGTATCCATATTTATTCCCAAAGTTGTGATTGCGTAGCAGATGATTGTGGAAGTCTTAATGTTCGTTTTGCCCCTACAGGTGGCCCAATCTTTTGTGATGGAACTGAAATTTTCTTTGAGAACACAAGTGATCCTGGATTTGATTTTTTTATAATTAAATGGGGAGATGGCGCTATTGATACTGTTTATGACTACTTGCCAGCACGACATACTTACAATGTTCCGGACTCT